>JBBQRC010000495.1:0-4751 GCA_038215215.1 Pirellulales bacterium | reverse complement strand
TGCGAATGGCCTCGAGGTGGGCGGGTATCTGCTTAAGGACTTCTTCGGGTGCCTGACCACCGGAGATCTGCTGTTGAATTTGTACGATAGCGTGCGGTTCCAAGGTGCTCTTGCGGAGCACCCAAACTTCGTTGTGTGCGTCCGTCCCGGGGAGGCCGCCGCTGGTGGCTAGGGCATGCAGCACATCGCTCTCGTAGATGGGCAAGTCAACCACCTCGGCACTGCCACGTTTGTGATAGACAGCGGTCCCTTTGGTGATGGGTACAAAATCGGGTGAAGCAATATCCTCGCGGAGCACCAAGACTCGATTCACGCGGGCACGCAGCAGTGATACGTTTACCTGATCGTTGCCCTCCTTAACGATCTCTTTCTGTAGATAGGCAGCTCGCACTTTTTCCGCGAGTTCTACTAAGGTGAGCCCGCGGACAGAGAAGGGGTCAACCAGCGGCAGCGTCATGTTGCCGTTCGATTGGACTTCAAAAGGGAGTCCCACCCCAGGGCCCAAGTTCAGTCCATTGGCCGGGTAGTAGATGCGCGCCAAAGTCGTCTGAGTACTTTGAATAAGCGGCGGCAGCTCTTTAGGGTCTTGAGGAATAACACCCTGAATGGTGATGGCAACCACATCTCCGGAATCCAGCAGGTGCTCGCGAGGATGATTACCGGCGAGAACCGAAAAGTTGATCGGCATCAGCGCAGTCTTCGAGGGAGCGGCAAACTGGTTGGGCAAACGGTTGGCGGGAATAGCGTGGTGCGTAAAGGTGATGCAGCCACTGCCAGTTGTGAGCGCCAACACGGCCAACCCTAGTGCACGAGTCAATTGTTTATGAGCCACTTTACACCTTCCTTGGTGTCGGAATTAAATCATCTAGTTTTGCGTGTATCCATACATGCATAGCCCGTGGCTACAAAGCGTTAGGCGGTTGGATCGCCTCGCCTTTGCCTGGCTCCAGAGCATCACTGGGGCTACCATCGACGGGGTAGTCTGCTCCACCGCCCGCCGGTCCCCCGGTTGGACCGGTTCCCATTGGCGGCTCGCTGCCATACTGGCCAAACATGCCACCGTGAAAATCGGCTGGCACTTGCGAATAGCTAACGCTAGAGTCACTTGCACTGCAGTTGCCACCGTTGCAGTAATCGGGGGCAGAGCAACCTTGGCAGCCAGTTTCATTGACGATGGGTGCACAGGGACCAAGTGGAACAGCGTGAAAGGATGGATAACCTTTGGCTTGTGCCGCAGTGACTCCGCATTGATAACCGCGATACCAATCTTGGATGGCCGCTTGGCCCTCGCAGCTTTGGTATTTGGTTGACCAGTAGCAGGGAGGTGGTATGGCCGGCAGCTTGCACCCCCTGCCAGTAGCCGCGTCGTAAAAACCCAACTTATAGCCGTGGGCGTAATCGCTTCCCAAGGCCTTACGTTGAGTCCTGTCTGCGTTGCTGTACCAAGCAATGTAGGCACGCGACTTATTTGTGGCGCAGTAATGCAGGTCTTGCAAGCCCGCAAATCCGGAACATCCGGTTGAGGTTATCAGCAGCAAACTCAAGAGTGCGCCCACCATTCGCGCGGTAGCAGCACCCCAGTTTCTCCAAATTGTGTTCGACATTGACTCATCCCTGAGTTATCGGACTGAACCCCGGCAGGCGAATCCATTCCACCTGTGTCAAAGGGTTACTACTCACTCACTGCCGATGAACTGACAAAAGTGACAGCCAAATCTGACGTTCTGGTTGGATCGACACAATAGCCTGAGGTTTGGAATGAAACTAAGTTGTCACCTATTTCAGGTTCAACCGGCGTTAATGAATTGAGCAATTCAACCGCTGCATGCGCTGTTCCTACATTTATCGCTAAAATCGCTACGACGACGAAAGGTCGCATGACCGTCAGCGTTTGACACGCGACAACTTAGCCGAACGCCGGACGACAACGTTATTCAGGACCATTGGCAACCAGTTTGTGGTCGATGATCGCATCCAGAACCTGAGTGAGGTTCGAGTGTAGGCCGCCGAGTAGATCTTGCTGTGCGCAGAATTCGTTCACTTGAGCGAGGGAGAATTTGTCGTGCGTTTCCAGACGGAAGCTGCGTGTCGAGCTCGCTTTGGGATAGAGGCCCGTCGAATCGTAATCAACGATGGCGATGCGTCCCAGGATACTGCACTGGGCAGGCCTGAGCGGTTGGAAATAGGGGTTGAGGTAATGCAGCGTGCGACGCTCATCCGAAGTCACGAATACATGATGCTCTAAGCGCTCCGGGAGTTTCCCTTCACGTCCTCGAACGAAAGCGAATTCATATTGATCATTGGTTCGAGTTCCGATGCGGGAAGTAAGCATGTTGTTCTTGAACACCATCACCAGGGTACGCAGCTTCTCTGCCTTGAGAATACGCGTTTCTTCGACAAACAGTCCGATGCCATGGAAGTCGCGAATACTTCTTGCTACCAGCGGTTCGAAGGGATGCGAGATTCGTGACCCACGGAACTTCGCGGTCAAAGCGAGCGGTCGATGGTGAAAATAGAGCTTGCGATCCAACAGGTCTTTTCTCACACGAGCCTGAATGAGGACGCAGTTTTCGGCCAAATAATCGGCGATGATCCCACCGCTTACCTTGGGAAGGTCGGCGCGATCCTCCGGCGAGAATTCCAAACCTACTGAAAATAAACTCTGGCGTGAGGATGGGAGCGGCTTGGACTTCGTATTACGGCGGTCCCGCTCTGTCAGGTAAGGGGTAAAGCTATGAAGCTCAAGCGGTTCGTTTTTTGGCAACTGCTCGCAGGCGTCGCTAAGCGCCCGCTCAAAGGCCAACGCGACTTGCTGCTCGGTCAGCGGCAATACGCTGATCGTCTTGAGATCGGCGAAATCGTCGTTGGCGAGCAACAAGCGCGAAAAAATGCACGCAAACAGAACAAGTGGCAAGTGTGGAAGCCGAAACATCAAGGCGCAATCCAAGGTCGAAAAAGCGGTAAAGGATACGGCATAGGCCACTGACCAGCATAAACCACTCAGGTGCTGAATGCTATCGAGTGAGTTTGACAGGTGAGTTTGACGTCGAGAGGCGTACGCTTGACGAAGCAGAGCGCGCGGAAAATCTCGCTACTGGGGAATTCGAGCTGACATGGTAATCGCGCTGGGCAAGCACTGTCGCGGCTGTCTTTGCGGTCAGCTTCAGTGTCATGCTTCAGGGCTCGTCCCGCGGTTGTTTCGTGGCTAGAATCTCGCCTATGCAAATCCGCTCTCACCTTCACGAAGCTACCGTGGTGGCGAGCAAAACACCGTACATGGGAATGGCACGGGGTTAAGCAGATCTCGCTCCCTCTCCCCCGGTATTTCCGGGGGAGAGGGCTGGGGTGAGGGGGCCGAATCCCAAAGGAAGTCGACCCCTCACCCTAACCCTCTCCCCTGAGTACAAGGGAGAGGGGACTCGCAAGTTGCTCTCCCCTAAGTACCAGGGAGAGGGGACTCGCAAATTCCTCTCCATTGAGTACAAGGGAGAGGGGACTCGCAAATTGCTTAACCCCGTGCCATTCCCCTACATGGCTCCTTTAAGAAATCGATCGATATGACGGACAGTCCAGAACACAACGACGGCAGCTTCCAAGAACGAAAAGAAGGAGTTCATCAAGCCGCGCGGATGGCGAAGATGCAAAAGATAATCGACATGGGGATCGATCCGTGGGGGCATTATTTTCCGGATCGCAGTCTGGCAGCCAGTGTGAGAGCTAGGGCTGGCGAGATCAAGTATCGGCTTGAAGCGGGGACGGAACTTGAGTTGCCCAACTTGGACGCCGAGCCCAAGGTCGATTACCGCCAATGGAAAACGGATCAAGGCAAAGGGGAAGAGCTTGGTCCGAAAGTCCGCGTGGCGGGGCGCATTGTGCTGATGAGACCAACGGGAAAACTGATCTTCATCAACCTGCGAGATTGGTCGAGTGATATCCAGATCTTTGTCGGCAAAGCTCAGGTTGGTGACCTGGACTTCGAGCTCGCTCAGTACTTTGATCTCGGGGATTGGATTGGCGTGGATGGTCGCTTGGGACGAACCAACACCGGCGAGCTGACTGTCTTTGCCGAAAAGTTACATTTTATGTGCAAGACCATGGAACCGCCTCCCGAAAAGCATGCGGGATTGCAGGATCCCGAGCTCAAGCAACGCCAACGCTATCTCGATCTTACCTACAACGAGGGTGTCATGCAGACATTCCTCAATCGCACCAAGATCGTCCAGTCGATCCGCGAGACGCTGCGTCAGCGCGGCTATTGTGAGGTAGAAGGACCGACGCTGCATACGATCGCTGGCGGAGCAGCCGCTCGCCCGTTCCTGACGCATCACAATACGCTCAATATGCCGCTGGTGATGCGCATCGCCCTCGAATTACACCTCAAGCGACTGATGGTCGGCGGTATCGAGCGGGTTTACGAGCTGGGACGGGTTTATCGCAATGAGGGGATCAGTCCGAAGCACAACCCCGAATTCACGATGCTGGAGGCGTATGAAGCGTTTGGCAACTATAACGTCATGATGGATTTGACCGAGCAAATTATTCTCGACGCGCTGGCCGCCACAGGTCAGGGTTACAAGGTCATGTGGGGGGACAAATCCATCGATTTCACTCCCCCGTTTGCTCGGCGGACCTACGACGATCTGTTCCTGGAACATGCTAAAGTCGATCCTATTGATGTGGCTGCGATCACCGACCTGGCCATGAAACTGGGGCTGAAGCCAGCAGGCAAACATCCGGACGTGGTTAAGAGC
>JBBQRC010000494.1:0-4760 GCA_038215215.1 Pirellulales bacterium | reverse complement strand
AAACAGCTATTTCGCGAGTCTAAAACGGGTCAATTTCATCGATGAGCTGAGTTACGCCAAACTGCAGCGCATCGCCACCGAGCCCTCAGCGCCCGTTGACGATGCTACTTTTATGCGACGCGTATACACCGATTTGATTGGCCGGTTCCCCACAGTGACTGAAGCCCGCGAGTTTCTCGATACGCAAGCCGACAACAAACGCGAGTACCTTGTCGATCGCTTGTTAGACCGACCGGAATACGTTGACTACTGGGCCAATCAATGGGCTGACTTGTTACGTCCCAACCCGTATCGCGTGGGCATTAAAGCGGTATTGAATTACGATAACTGGATTCGACAGCAATTCCGCGATAATGTCCCCTACGATCAGTTTGCCAAGCAATTGATTACGGCCAAGGGAAGCACCTGGCAAAATGGAGCCGCTACGCTTTATCGCGATCGCCGTGAACCGGATGAGATCGCCACCTTGGTCAGCCAATTGTTTCTGGGCATTCGCTTGGATTGTGCCAAATGCCATCACCATCCGTTTGAAAAATGGAGCCAACGCGACTTTTATCAGTTCGCCTCATTCTTCGCCAAAGTAGACCGTAAAGGGACAGGCCTCTCGCCCCCGATCTCTGGTGGCGAAGAGATCGTATTTGTAGCTCGCAAAGGAACAGTTAAGCATCCGGTGACGGGTGAGTCGCTGGAACCTCAGGCACTTTACGGCGAGTCGCCTGATATGGCTGCAGGGGAAGATCCGCGGCGCGCACTAGCGGAGTGGATGACCTCCGCCGGGAGTGAGTATTTCGCGAAGGTCCATGCCAATCGAATTTGGGCCGCGCTGATGGGTCGCGGACTGGTCGACCCGGTCGACGACCTACGCTCAACCAACCCCCCCTCGAACCCGCAATTGCTCGACGCCCTGGCCGATTACTTTCGTCAAAGTGGCTATGACCAAAAGGCCTTGCTCAAGACCATCGCCCTCTCGCAGACCTACGCGCTCAGTTCCACGCCAACAGACACCAACGTCTCCGAACGACTGAATTATTCGCGCCACTATCGGCATCGTCTTCGAGCCGAAGTAATGCTGGACGCGCTCGCAGATATCACCGAAACCCCCAGTTCACTTGAGGGCATGTGGCCAGAGGCCCGCGCAAACCAAGTCTGGACCCACCGCGTGAACTCGATTTTTCTCGACACTTTTGGTCGACCTGACGAAAATCAGGATCCTCCTTGCGAACGAACAACCGATTCTACCGTGACACAAGCCTTGCATTTAATGAATGCCCCCGATATTGAACGACGCATCAAAAGCGACGCGGGGCGGGCGGCGCGTTTAGCGAAAAGCAACATGAATCCGCAAGAGATTGTTAACGAATTGTATCTGGCCGTGTTCTCTCGCTACCCATCAAGTCAAGAGTTGGAATACGCCAGTGGCCTCATTGCGACGGCCGGTGATAAACGCCGCGGCGTGATTGAAGACCTCATGTGGGCCATGTTCAACTCACCGGAATGCAGTATTCAGAATTGATCCTCGGCGAGGATTTAGCCGCTCAGACAAAGTAACTTTCCGAACCCCATCAGGATAACGCCATGCGAACACTAGACACAAATTGCGAGGGAATGAAACGCCGCGATTGCCTGCGCCTGGGGCTTGGTGGTTTGGTGGCCGGTGGATTGGCAGGCGCCCTGCGCGCTCAAGCGGGAGAACAAGCGGCCAGCATCCCACGTCAAGCCGACGCGTGTATCTTGATTTGGATGGACGGTGGTCCCAGCCATTATGAAACCTTTGATCCGAAGCCCGAGGCGCCACTGGAAATTCGCGGACAATTTGCAGCCATCCCAACCCAAACACCCGGTATCCGCTTCTCCGAACCCATGAAACGGCTAGCGAGTATTTCGAATCAGTTGGCCATCGTCCGCTCAATTCGACATGATCAAGGCAATCACGGGGCAGGCAACCATTACATGATGACCGGCGCCCCGCCGCGTATTCCCGTCGGCTGCGGCGCGTTCGTGAGCTTTCATCCGAGCATGGGGAGTGTGGTTGCTCAACAACTGGGGGCTCCCAATGGAATCCCCGCCTACTTCTCAATGCCTTCCATGTCCCGGTCCGGCGGTCCTAATTTCCTGGGAGCCAAATACGCACCGTTTGTCGTGCCCGATAGCCCTACCAGCAGCAGCTTTCGCGTTCGCGATGTAACTATTCCCAACGGGCTAACAGACGCTCAGTTCACCTCACGCCAAGAAATCCGCCATAACATCGATCACATGCTGCGTATTCAAGACGCTGCGGCAGGGGATCCAGCTTTGGCCGTCGATGAGTTCTATCAGCAGGGTATGACGCTGATCACCAGCTCCGAGGCCCAAGCTGCTTTTAATATCCACTCAGAACCCGATGCCGTGCGCGATGCCTACGGTCGCAACGCGTTTGGCCAGCGGGCTCTGCTGGCCCGCCGACTCGTCAGTGCTGGCGTGCCATTTGTGACCCTCTACGACGGCGGTTGGGATCACCATGAGGGAATTTTTGGTGCCTACCAGAAAAAAATGCCTGAGTTCGAATCCTCAATCGCAGCCTTGATCGAAGACCTAGCCCAACGCGGCATGCTGGAACGGACCATGGTCATCGCTCTCGGTGAATTCGGCCGCACGCCGAAGATCAACGAACGGGGTGGTCGTGATCACTGGTCGAATGCGATGAGTGTCATGTTCGCCGGTGGAGGGACTCCTGGCGGCCAAGTCATCGGCGCTACGGATCGTCAAGGCTACGCCGCGATTGAACGTGTTCTTGCACCAGAGAACTTTGTATCCACCGTCTACCGCAAGCTGGGCATTGATCCCGATCTGATGCTGTACACGCCCCAAGGTCGACCCAGTCATTTAGTTAGCGACCCCAAGCCAATTGCCGAGCTAATGGGCTGAGGCGACACCGTCACAAACTATCGTCGCAAGTCAACAGACTGGCTTGCCCGTTGATCGCGCCGGAACAGGGACTAGCCTGTTAGCCGCATGGCGGCCAAAAGTCCAGTTGGGAGAGGGTGAACTCTGTTGCACTGGGTAGCAAGGTTACAATTCGCAATGTCTTCTTCCGCTTTCAAAAAGGCGTCGTCTCAAAATACGTTCCGTGAAATTGCTCTTGCCATCCATTGCAGCAAAGGTCGCCTGACCATCGCTATCTCAGGGGATACTGCTCCATAACAGCATAGCCGCTCCATTCTAAACCCATTTCCTGATACGTTTGTTGCGCTCGCTGGTTCTCCTTTTCCACGTACAAGCGAACGCCTATGACCCCAGGAGTTACCTTTGCCAGGGACAACAGGTGATTAAACAATTGGCGAAAAACCCCTTGTCGTCTGACTGCAGGTACCACATAGACACTTTGAATCCACCAAAACCAACCATTACGCCAATCGCTCCATTCGTAAGTTATCATCAGTTGCCCAACGATTTCCCCCGCGGCCTCGGCCAAGAAATACCGCCCTTTGTGTGGGTCAGCCACACAGGCCGCTACGCCTGCTAGTACCAAACTCCTGTCCAACTGCTTTCGCTCACTCTCATGGGCCAACTGACAATTGAAATCGGCAATCGCAATGGTATCGGCTTCAATCGCAGGGCGTACGGTTACTTGCATGATGTCCAGCTTCAGAAATAAAGTGCACAGGAGAAGGCGTGTTTCGCCCTCTTACTATAGCTTGCAGTGTTACTGCTACTTGATGTGTCACTGTGGCTTGAAGTGTTACTGTGGCTTGATGTGTCACTGTGGCTTGATGCGTCACTGTGGCTTGAAGTGTATGCCCGCTGCGGCAACAATGCTCCGATGACAACACCTGCAGATTACCAACCGAATACGGCCATGCAACCACAGACCCCGCTGCGTTCCCATTATGACGTGGTTATTATCGGCAGCGGTCACAATGCGTTAATCGCGGCCGCCTATTTGAGTGGTGCAGGACTTTCGGTTTTGGTCTTGGAGCGAGCTGATTACCTGGGTGGCGCGACCGCTTCACAACGCGTCTTTCCCGACTTTGACGCGTGGCTGTCACGGTACGCCTACCTCGTCTCGCTACTGCCGCAGCAGATCGTCGAAGATTTGGGGCTCGGTTTTAAGACGCGACGGCGTGAAACTGCCTCATTTACACCTTACATCGATCCGTCAGGTGTACACAGAGGACTGGTATTTTCCAACATCGACCCAGAGCTTTCCCGATCTTCGCTGACCGAATTGACCGGCTCGGCGAACGCTTGGAGGGAGTACCAAAAGTTGATGGCGCTGGAGCAAGTCATTGCCAAAATCGCTTGGCCGTCATTGCTCTCACCCTTAAAGAGTCGGCAGGATTTTCGCAGCCAACTGGACGGTCCGCTCGAATGTGAAGCCTGGGAGTCATTTGTCGAACAACCGCTTGGACTGGCGATTGAAAAATATGCTTCCCACGATTTACTCCGCGGTCTATTGCTAACCGACGCCAAGATTGGTGTCTTCACTCATGCTCACGATTCCTCGCTGCTGCAGAACCGTTGCTTTCTCTATCACGTTATTGGCAACGGCACCGGTGAATGGCAAGTTCCGGTGGGTGGCATGCGTTCTTTGGTTCAGTCACTTGTGCAGTCCGGACAGCGATCACACGCGCAGTACTTAGTGAACTCACCGGCCACCCGAATCGTCTGTAATCCCAAATCGCATACGGTTTCCTTTCGCACAGGCGAATTGCAACAACAGGTGGACGCGACCCGCGTGCTCGTCAATGCAGGGCCACGCACATTCCATCGACTAGTGGGTC
>JBBQRC010000493.1:0-4766 GCA_038215215.1 Pirellulales bacterium | reverse complement strand
CGGCATCAATGGGTGCATGGAATTGAAATTCGGGAAAGAGCTTGTGGGCAAAGTACATGGCAAATAAGGGATCCCACCAGGAAGCATGGTTGGCGTAAATCACCAAGCTGTCTTGCGGATCAACTACGCTCGGCCTCAGCCCGTGCTGGTGGATCGCCACGGAGTGAAAGTGCTTTCGCAAGTAGCGCGGGATGAACCAGTGAAAGCCGTTAAAAACATGTCGATCGATGTTTAACAATTGCATGCGCGCAAATAAATGGAGACACTTTGCGAAACGGGTATCGTCTACGTATTGATTCGCTTTCCTCGAAGTCAGCGATTTGAAAAACGCGGACCGTTCAAACTATAGCCACCACGGCCTCCACGGCACACTCCCCTAGCCCACACACGACAGTGTCGCCACATAAGCTCGGCGCGAAAAACGCGACGGTCCAGGTATGACGCACCAGCGAGGCAGTGCGACACGTAAGTGAACATCACAGTCGAGCTACTCGGCACGCTTGCATCACATTGCACCTCACGACTTCCACCCACGCACGCCGCATCCTACGGTGGATCGGACAACGCCTAACTGGTTGAAAACGGCAAATTCGCTTAAGCTTTCCGCTAGTGTATCCGCCTCGTAGACATCCCGCATTTTGGCAGTCTCCACTACCATGACCGTTCGCACCCGATTCGCACCCAGTCCTACTGGCTATCTCCACATTGGTGGTGTTCGCACGGCGTTGTTCAATTGGCTGCTTGCGAGACAAGCTGGTGGTCAGTTCATCTTGCGAATCGACGACACCGACGCGCAACGAAATGTCCAAGAGGCATTGCAACCGATCCTCGACGGTTTTCGTTGGCTGGGCATGGATTGGGACGAAGGTCCCGACGTTGGCGGACCGCATGCCCCTTACTTCCAATCACAGCGCGGTCAACTCTACCAGGTCGCCGCCAAGCAACTGCTCGACTCCGGTCATGCCTATCGTGATTTCGCCCGCCCGGAAGAACTGGATAAACAGCGCAAAGCGGCTGAAGCAGCCAGTAAAACGTTTGTCTACGATCGTCGCTGGATGGCCGAAACGGACGAGCAGGCGCGACAGTTTGCCGCTGAGGGGCGTGCGTTTGTTGTCCGCTTGAAGATGCCCCGAGAAGGCAAATGCATATTTCACGACGAGATTCGTGGCCAAGTCGAATTTAACTGGGCTGACGAACAGGATCATGTCGTCCAGCGCGGCGATGGTTCTTGCCTCTATCACTTAGCCAGTGTTGTCGACGACGAAGCGTTTAAGATTACCCATGTGGTTCGCGCTGTCGAACACCTGAGCAACACGCCGCGACAGATCTTCATCGCTCAGTCTTTGGGATACCAATTACCCATTTATGCACATTTGCCCTTTGTCGCGGAGCCCGCGGGGACGGCCAAACTCAGCAAACGGAAGCTCGATAATTACTTGAAGAAGAAAGACTTTGCGAGCCTCTTTGAGCAGGGACAAAAAATTGCGCAGCGAACCGGCATGCAAGCCACCAAAGAGGCTTTTAATCCGGTAGTGGTCGATTTCTATGCCGCCATTGGTTTTCTCCCCGATGCCATTTTGAATTATCTGTTGCTCCTCGGCTGGTCGCTCGACGATAGCACCGAGGACTTTACGCGAGAGCAGATGATTTCCTCATTTTCACTATCCCGAGTCAACAAAGCGCCCGCCAGTTTTGATCCACAAAAGCTAGTTTCCTTTCAGTCGCGGTGGATGAACAAGCTCTCCGTGGCCGAGCGGACGCAGCGCGTGCTCCCGTTTTTAATTCAAGCTGGATTGATTGACGCCACACCGACGCCAGCGCAAGTCGAGTATGTAAGCAGTGTCGTCCGCGGGGCCGAAGATCGGCTCAAAATATCCGGCGACATCTTGGAGTTTGAGGACTTCTTTACTGCCGACGAGCAGCTCGTCTACGACGCCGTCGCTTATAACAAACGCTTCACGCAGGATCTGCCAGCGGTTGAATTATTGCGGAAATTTCGTGACGAACTCGCTCAACTGGACGTATTTGATGCCGCAACCACCGAAGCCTGCTTGAAGCAATTTGTCGAAGTGCAGGGGATCAAGTTCAATCAGATTATTCATGCTTTGCGAATTTCCACTACCGGCAAAGCAGTGGGCTTTGGCATGTTCGACACGCTCGCCATTCTCGGCCAGCACCGCACCCTAGCCCGCATCGACCGCGCCCTCGCCCAGCTCAATGAAAACCTTTAACGCAGCGTTCTGCGTTCACGAACGTGCCTTCAGTCGCGATCGCGTACAGATCGCGAACGCGCGTTATCGAGGTAGCACACGCAGCGTCGACACACCACCCGTGCACGCCACGCAGGCACACTACTCAGCGTGGCAGGACGAAGTGCGTGCTGGTCGCCGGCGAGCAATTCACCAGATAACTTTTGTCTACCCGGACCACTTTTGACTACACTCACCGCAACGTGGTTTGCCCGACGTACCCTGCGTGGTAGAATCTGTCGAATTGCCCTCGTAGCTCAGTTGGATAGAGCGAAGCTTTCCTAAAGCTTAGGCCGCTGGTTCGATCCCAGCCGGGGGTATTTTCGCCATCTTGCCCGCAGTTGCCGGTAGTCGCCGCAACCTGCCTTTTGTCCGCTTTTCGTTGGGTCTTTTGCGGTATTGGGCTTTCCTCACCCGGCATCACTTCTGCCTTGAGTTGCCCCAGATTCCCTTCGTTGTGTCCACCATTGTGTCCACAAACCCGTGGCATCGACTTTAAGGCAAGGTCAAAATCGCTATCAGTGACCTGCCAATAGTGTTCCTTAGCGACCTGCTCAGTGTGTCCGCATATTTCCGCCGCGACGTGACTTGGCATCGTACGGGCTAAGTCAGTAGCCCCGCTCGCCCTCAAATTCTGCCACAGCTTAGGCCATTGCTGGACGCCTGCTCGTTTGATGATCTTCTCAAGCGTTGTACGGAGGTTTGAATTGCCGTCGATACCAGGAAATACAAACTCAGATTTCGCCTCAACAAACAGTTTCAATAACTCGACTTCGATATCTGGGAAAAGCGGCACTATACGAGTCCCCTTGCCCTCATGGTGCTCTGTCTTGGGTGAATGAACCGTGAACCGCTTTGCTTCCCAGGCTATATCGGTCCATCGTAGCCCCTTCACTTCGCTGGGAACACGCAATGCACCGAGACGAGCCAGAACCATCAAGGCACGCCAACGTGAGTTAGGGGCGTGCTCAAGCACTTTACTAAAGGTTTCTAATTCAATGTATCGCTGTCGATCTTTGTTGCACTTGACCGTTGTTGTTTGACCAGTAAATGGGTTTCGGTCAATTAAACCATCCTCAACAGCCTGCTTGAAGAACTGACTCGCTCGACCGATACACCTGCGAATCGTTCCTTCCGACAATTTGACCTTAAGGGGGTTTCCAGCCTCATCGATTGGTTTATTTCGCTTGTTCTCGAACTCGAGCCAAACGCGAAACCGCCTAGCGTCAGTTGCTTGAATGTCGCAGATGTTTCGGCCGGGGGTGAAGAACTCCGTTAGCCGTTCTGCAACTGTTGTCAGTCCGATGTAGGTTCGAATCTTAATTTCTGGCTTACGGCTTTGAATGTATCCCGTCAAATAATCATTTAGGCCAGTCGGCTTGGTATCCACCGCGGGCCTACTGCCTTCGCTGACAAGTCCTTTTTCGAAAAGTTTATCAAGCTGCTCGGCAGACAGCGTTCCAGTCCATTTCGTCGTTGCTTTCGAGGGAGCCTTATTATTGTTGACGCACTCAATCAAATGCTCGACGTGCTTCAACCAAATTTGCGAGTCGGCATCATCAATTCCGCTTAGCGTAATGCTTTTGCGTGACTTTTGAACCGTGAAGCGAATCCGCCAGCAATTTCGCCCGTTGTCCGTAACTCTTCCTAGACTTGCCATGCTCATACATTCCTGAAACTGTGAGAATCGATTTAATTCAACGTGCTGAAATCATCGCGCCGGCCGGAATCATCACCCTGCGCCCAACGCGTTCGACCGGCAAGCGGTTTTCTGAGATAGCACGATCGACCGTGCGCATGCCAAGCCCGTTTGATTTCGCAAACTCTTCTCGACTGACGAAACGTCGTTGCGTCTTTTCAGCCAGTTTCGTTGCAACCCTCTCGGCGATCAAGTCAGCCAGTCGCCCTAGTGACTCTTCATCGGTAAAACCAATCATTACAAACCGTCCCAAACAATCAGCAACTTGCCACCTACTTGCGGCTTGCTGCTGTCCCTGCCCGATAGCTCCCTCGGGGCGATGAATGTAACGCGGCGTCGTGGTGCCTAATCCCCGAAGGAAATAGGGCGGGAATCCGAAACAATCGGGATACCCACCGCGCGTTGCAATCTCGTGGACCTGCCTAGTTCTTCCTCAATCCCTAAACGAACACTTCGTAGTCTGCTTTCTTGTGTCGGCGCTGAACGATTGGGCGTTCCTTCTTGCGAGTTCGTCGGCGTTCCTCGAAAGCTTCAACCTCGGCGACATCAAACACGTAGCTCTTGCGATTACTTCCAGTGGGCGATAGGTCGAGCGCGATTAAATCGCCGGATGCAATCAGTCTGTGAATGTGTCGGCGCGTCGTGCTCCATCGCTCGGTGAGTTGCTTAAGGGTTAGTTTCATGCTTGCATCCTGGGCATTGGAAAGAAGAAATAGAAAACGATGGACCACTTGTTGAGCAACATGTTTTGCGATCGCTTCAATTATCCCCGTAATTTAGTTCGTGCATAAAATTTACCTCTTTAATAGTGCATCCCA
>JBBQRC010000492.1:0-4772 GCA_038215215.1 Pirellulales bacterium | reverse complement strand
TGCCTGCTCGTATTTCGCCCCCCTTGTGCGTTTTGCGATTAGGCCTGATTTCGTATTCGAATACGACGTTTACTTAGCGGTTGGAAAAATAGATTCGATTCGTCAAGCATTCACAGATTTGCATCACCAGTCGAAATGAATTTATCCGCCTAGAATCTGTTCGCTGCTCCACCTGAGCATCAAGCGATTTATTACTGTCTTATTTCCACCACGGCCTGCCAGATCTTAGGGCAACGACTGGATAACAACTCGACCAGACTTTTGGGTAGTATCGTCTGGGTAAGTGGAACAATACGAGTGTCCTCGACATCAAACCGACCGGCGGTGCGGGCATACTTGAACTCAGGGGAAAATCCTCCGTCGTCAAGCAGGGATGATCGGGTAACAGTGGGCGCAGCCACGGACACAAACAGGCGTTCAACCAGCGGCGGCGCTGGCCGATCGCCGCGCACGAGCAGTTGCTTCAGAAATAGCTGCCGGTAGAGTTGCTTGGCGGTCAACTGTCCCGGATCAATTAGACTCAACTCGGGTAAAATCAGGTCACGATAGGGATATTCGTTAGCCGAATTTCGGTAGCCGCGCATACGCTGGAAACTTTCCCTAATCCGCGCGGTCTCAAAGGGAAAATGAGTACAGCCAAGTATCACTTTGCCAAGCGGTTGCGTGGCACCGGACTGGCGATAGCTTTCTACCAGCGTACTGACGTCATACCGAATGTAGTTGTCGACGGAGTTTAATTTCCACGACTCCGGATGACTAAGTTCTCCGACTAGGCCAGCGGGCTCAAACTGATAAACGTCGCGCAGCGAAAGGTCCAGACGAGCTTGCTCGTTGTCTACCGCTGGACCCTGATAGCTGGTGCCGTTATGACCCACAAAAACCGAATTGCCCTCGATTGCCCCTGCCAAACCCAAGCTCCCCTGCTGCCAAACCGTGGGCTGGCGTTTACCCGCAATGCCTGCGGCGCGCGCGATGGCTTTGGGGTACGCGCCACTACTACACGTGCCTAGCGTGGCCATGATTGCTACCGCCTCTGAAGTTCCATCTTTGGGCAACTCCTGCACGACCGACTCCGCACCCGCCTCGACCACCCCCACTACTAAGACGGGAATATTCCATTGCTGGATCGCCACACGAATGTCCTCCAGCCCATACGCCGTGGCAGTGTTGCAGGCTATGACGATCGCCTTAACGGGCGGCTTGTCAAAGGCTGGAGTCGACGCAGTCGAATTGAGCCAATAGCGGTTACCTAACAAAAAGATTGCATCCTTCAAAATCAATTCTCGCAGGTAGTCCTCCTTCCCCGCAGCCGCATAATTTCCGTAAGGCATGTTGGCTTGATCGCCCAGATACACAAAACGCTCGTTCTGAAAATCGGGTCTGCCATCCGCGCCGGGCGCTCCGGTGGCATTGTTGTGCTCATCTATCGCCAGCAGTGTTTCTAGTACCGTTAACCCGCCAACTCCCGAATCGAAGACACCAATGGGAAGTCCCCGCAAATCCTTTTCGTAGGCAGTGAGGTCGATCGAATAGGCTGCGCCGCGCCCGCCCTGAGCTCGAACTTCTGAGGCCAATTGTTCCGCAGCCCAGTTCGGATTCGTTGAAGTGACCGGTATTTCCGCTTCGATTGCCTCCACCTGAGCACCCGGCGCGTTGGGAGAGGCTGTTTTCCGTAAAGCTTTGCCTGCCAGCGCGCCGGTTGCTTGCCCTTCGTAAACCGCGGGGATACCAGCCACAAATACGTACCGCAAGCCGTTAGGTGTGTGGAACGGTTCTTCAAAGGTTGCGGTGTCCAAAAATGTCGCCGGATCAAAGACGCAGATGTCGGCAGCCATGTCTTTTCGCAGGTAGCCTCGATCTCGAAAGCCAATGATGTCCGCCGGTAACCCCGTCGCACTGCGAATGGCGACCGCCAGCGGCAGCAGCCCGTATTCAACCGCATAACGACCTATTTTTCGCGGAAATGTTCCGAACGAACGTGGATGGGGACGGTCAGCAGAAGGGATTTTTGCTCCCCCGTCACTGGCCGTGGCCACCCAAGGCATCTGCATAGCCATTCGCACGTCATCTTCTTGCATGCTGAAATTGACAATACTTGCTCCTCCCTGCTGCTCGATCTCCAAAACGATGTCTGCCATGGCACGATTCTCCGATGCAGCAATTTGATCAATCGTCTTGCCCACCCAATTGCGGCGCGGCGGATAAGAGGCAATCATGATTTTGCTCGAAATGGCTAACTGCGCGTCAACCTCCGTACGCAGTCGTGAAAAGGTCGGCGCATCGGCCAGGCGTTTAGCAAGTTCCGTTCGACCTCCCTCCCGAGCCCATTGCGGCAGCAAGGTGGCTTCCAAAGATGTGCTGGATGCTGCGTACGGATATTGGTCAGCGGTAACGCGCTGCCCAGATGCACGTGCCTGTTCAAGGAGGTTGACGCCCAGATGCAAACTTCCCCAAGCCTGTTTGCCGCTGGCCTTGAGGTGCGAGACGTGAACTGGGAGTTCCGCCGATTGGCCGATCTGCAGCGCCTCTTGCAAGCTATCGAGCAAGCCTGTCCCCTCGCCACGAATATGGCTTACGTAGATGCCGCCATGACCGCTGATAACTTTGGCGACAGCGATCAATTCATCTGTTTTGGAAAACATGCCTGGAACATAAATCAATCCCGTAGACATACCAAAGGCACCGTCGCGCATCGCTTGATCCGCCAAGTCGCACATGCGCTGCAGTTCATCCGCTGTAGGCTCGCGTCGTTCTTTACCCATCGCCTCATCGCGCAAATTGCCATGTGGTAACAAATGGGCCACATGCGTGCCCGCGCCATAGGTGTCAATTTTCTTCAAGTAGTTGCCAACGTCGACCGGGCCCATACCACAGTTGCCTGTTACTACGGTGGTGCAGCCTTGCATGAGATAGTTAACGTTGCCACGCGTCTTGGGTTCAAGGATTGGACTATCACTATGGGAATGCAAGTCGATGAAGCCTGGGCAGACGATTAACCCCGCGCAATCCACCGTCATGTCCGCCTGTCCGTCCAATTGTCCGATAGCCACGACCAATCCATCGCGGATTCCCACGTCTGCCACTTGCGGGTCGGCGCTACTGCCATCGTGCACCGAACCGCCACGTAGCAGCAGGTCGAATCTCTCCGGCTGCTGGCCGTAAAGGTGAAACTGGGGCAGCAGGCAAACCGCAGTGAGGCTGAGAATTTTTAAGGAAGTACTCTTCATCTTGGTCCCCACGGATCGACAAACAGAATTGGAAACGTTGTGCCTGTGGCTCCATGATCCTTGATTTTCGTGCCAACTCAAGTCAGATTGACCTCGATCGAATAGAATCTCACGATTTGGTTGCCAACCAATTTTACCAGTAGCCAAGGGACATGCATGCATATCAACGGAGTTGAGATCGAAGACGCATTCGCAGAGGCGTTTCCGATGACGGCGACGCGCTTGATTATTACTGCCGCAGATCCATTTTGGGCGCGACGGGCTGCCGAAGCGATGACAGGCTTCGCCACCAGTGTGATTGGTTGCGGCTGCGAAGCGGGCATCGAAGGCGAGGTCGATCCAAGCGACACGCCTGACGGACGCCATGGCATCGCAGTCCTGTTATTCAGCGTCTCGGGCAAAGAACTTGAAAAACAGGTCGTAAAGCGCGTCGGTCAATGCGTCTTGACTTGCCCTTCTACAAGCGTCTTTGCTGGCATGGTCAGTCAGAAAAAAGTGGCGTTAGGTAGTCATTTGCGTTATTTTGGCGACGGCTTCCAGACCTCGAAAATGATTGGTGGGCGGCGCTATTGGCGCGTGCCGGTGATGGACGGCGAATTTGTTTGTGAAGAATCCACTGCCCGCTGTGACGCGATTGGCGGCGGGAATTTCTTGGTGCTTAGTCAATCGCTTACCGGTGCTTTGAGAGCCTGTGAAGCGGCGATGGAGGCCATGCGTCAAGTCCCCAATGTGATCATGCCCTTTCCCGGCGGTGTCGCACGCAGCGGGTCCAAGGTCGGTTCCAAGTACAAGTCGCTCGGTGCGTCGACCAATGATGCCTTTTGCCCCACTCTTCGCCCAATTACCAAGTCGTTGCTTCCAGAAAACGTGGCCGCTGCTCTTGAGGTCGTTATCGATGGGCTGACCGAAGCGGACGTGGCGCGGGCTATGCGGGTCGGCATCTTAGCCGCCTGTGAAATGGGTATCCGTCACGGTCTGCGACAAATCACGGGGGGGAACTACGGCGGCAAACTTGGGAAATATCACTTTCATTTGCATGAGGTGCTGAAGTGAGCACGCTGACATTACGAGCCACGAGACCAAGTCCGTATCGCTTAAACCTTTTCGGTATTGTCCCCAATCGATTGGCTGGATTGACACAGGCTGATATCCGGCAACTCCCCATCGGTGTTGAGACGGGAACCGGCCGGTTAGGCGACTGGTTTGAATTGATCGATGGCGAGCGCGAAAAGATTACCTTTGCGGGCGACGTTTCCAACTGCGACGGACTGGGTGGCGGACTGGAGAGCGGCCTAATTGAAATTGATGGCAACGTCGGAGATTTTCTCGCCGATCGCATGACGAGCGGCGAGCTCATCGTGCGTGGGTCGGCGGGCCGATATGCCTGCAGCAGCCTGCGCGGTGGACATGTAAGTATTGAAGGGAACTGCGGTGAATTTGCGGCCGCGGGGGGGCCCCCCCGCACCCGGGGGAATTAATGAGGGGACCAGGGTGTGGGCGGGGAAAGCGAAGAAATTGTGGGAACAAGTGTTAGCCCCGGCGCGG
>JBBQRC010000491.1:0-4810 GCA_038215215.1 Pirellulales bacterium | reverse complement strand
AATGTTCAAAAAAATACATTTGAAAATATTTTACTGTATCTTATAGGCCGAGCCATTAAGGATCGAACGGAAAATAATGGTGGCGATCCCATGGTAGCCATCTCGCCCCGCCGTAATGATGGCCAAAAACTCTGGACAGTTGTTTTCCGAACGATCCTACGTTTCATTCGATCTAGCACTGAACTCAATTTGGAGACTGATGAAATGGTACTCTCTGTGTTCTCGTCTATCCTTAGCCGGCTTTCGCACGAATCCGGAAATCGGCAGCTTCGTCAACGGCTCACTGTGCGCCGTCGCCCTAACTCGATTCGCGTCGAGTTACTAGAACGGCGCTTGCTTCTTTCCGCTGACCACCACGGCAGGCTTGAAGCGCACGGCGATCCAGGGATTGGCACTTTTCCAGGTATCGAAAACTCCATCATCTCGGCGGGTGCAGCGGCGTTAGCGACCGGCGCGTCGGTGGCCGCGACTTACCCCTTGAACAGCATTCCGGTCCTGAACAGCTTGCTCGGCGCCGCAGCCTCACTCTACCTAGACTTCGATGGCCATTTCGATTCGATTTGGGGCTCTTACAGAAATGTCACTACGCCCGTCTTCGATCAAGACAGCGATCCAACATCGTTTAGCGACAGCGAGCTGGCCACGATCCGCGATATCTGGACTCGCGTGGCCGAGGATTATCTGCCATTCAAGATCAACGTCACCACCGTACAGCCACCCAGCTTTGCTGACCGCGCGGCCATGCGTGTAGCGATCGGCGGCGACGGTGCGTGGAGCGGCGGCGTGTATGGCGGCATCGCCTATATCGGGAGCTTCACCAGCTCGATCGTGAACACCGTCTATGTTTTTCCGAAAAATCTTTCCAACGGCAACGGCAAGTACACGGCCGAAGCCAGCTCCCATGAGGCGGGCCATAGCTTTGGTCTGCAGCATCAAAGCCAATACGATTCCTCGGGGGCAAAGATCAGCGAGTATTATAGTGGCCCCGGCGACGGGCGCGCGCCAATTATGGGCGGCAGTTACTCCGCGACCCGCGGCCTCTGGTGGTATGGCACTTCCGCCACCGGTCCAAGCAATTATCAGGACGACATTGCGGTCATCGCCAATTTGACGAATGGCTTCGGCTACCAGCCCGACGATATTCAATCCTCAACGCCGCTCGCGGTTTCTGGACGTGACGTTAGCGGCGCCGGCATCATCGAGAAAACCAGTGACCAAGACACATTCTCCTTCACAGCCGCCGCCGGAGAGCTTAATCTTGCGGTCAATGTCCCAGCGAGTGTTGGAAATCTTAATGCCCGCCTGGAGTTGCGTGACAACTTGGGCAATCTACTTGCCGCAAGTGATCCCGCGAATTTCGATGTCCGGCGTACAATCACTTACCAGGCTGCCGCGGGCAGCTATGTGCTTGCCGTCGCCAGTCACGGCAACTATGGCGACATCGGGCAGTACACCATCAGCGGCACAATTCCCGTCCCCTCAACGATTAATACTCCAACTAATCTGATCGCCACGGTACTCTCGACCAGTCAGATCGGCCTGAGCTGGGTGGACAACGCCAACAACGAGAATGACTATCTCATCGAGCGCAGTAGCAACGGAGGTCAGAACTGGACTTTGCGAGCGACTCTGCCCGCCGATAGTAATTCGTTTGCGGACTCGGTCGTTTCCGGAATTACTTATGCTTACCGAGTCAGCGCGCGCAACGAGACCGATGTCTCCGCCTATTCCAGCCAGGCGGTTGTGACCACGGCGCCCTCGATTCCCGCCTCGCTTACAGCAACGGCGCTGTGGATGGATCGCGTATACCTGGGCTGGGACAACGTTTTGGGGGAGACCGCCTATAGAATCGAGCGCTCTGGCGACGACGGCAGCACGTGGTTGCAAATCGTCGTGACAGGTCCTGATGTCACCAACTATCAAGACGTTGTGGGACTGGTCGCGGCTCACAGCTACCAGTATCGTCTGGCGGCCACGAACGCTGGCGGCGATTCGGGTTATAGCAATTTAGCCACCGTCACGACGCTTCCCGCTCCGCCCACCAACCTGGGATCTGGCGACGGCAGCTACCTTCTTGAGTCGTGGAGCGGCATCTACAACGATCTCAAGGTGCGAACCGACCAGAAACTCGTCGCGGCAGGAAGCAAGTACAGCACCGATCCCGCCAATCCCTCAGATCATCGTTTGGTCATCGCCCGATATAGCGCCACAGGCAGTCTCGACCCGTCCTTCGGCACGCAGGGCGTATCGGCACCGAATCTCGGCTCGTCGATTGAATATGGCTACGCCCTGGTGCTGCAACCCGACGGAAAAGCAGTTGTTGCGGGAATGGAAAAATCCAGCCACACCGTCGCGCGCTTCAACACTAATGGCACGCTCGACACAAGCTTTGGCAGCGGTGGCTTTAGAACGATCGACGTGATTTCCAATGATTTCTACTCGCCTGCCACGGCGGTGGGATTGCAATCCACCGGGAAAATTGTGATCGCTGGCATCGCGTTAAATTCCAACACGACCGTCGATCCGGCGGTAGTCGCACGCTATACCGCTAGCGGTGCTCTGGACAGCGGCAAAAATGGCTTCGGTTCTGGTTCGAAAAATAATGCACCAGGATATGCGCTCGCCTCGTTTGGAGGAAACAACAACAATTTGAATGACTTGGTCGTCCAATCAGACAACAAGATCGTCGTGGTCGGTTCTTCGACCAGCGACGCCACGGGCGGACTACTCGTGGCCCGCTATACGGCCAATGGAACGCTGGATACGACGTTCAATGGCAACGGCCGCAACATTTTTCTGCCAACAGGGCTAACCATGGCTCGGGCTTCGGGCGTCACGCTTCAAGCGGATGGAAAGATCGTCGTGGTCGGATTCAGCACTGGAGTCGACGGCGCTAATGACTTGCTTGTCGCCCGCTTCAACATCAATGGCACGCGCGACACATTGTTTGGCGGCGGAACCGGCTTTGTGCGGTTGGACATCGATGGCACGGCGACTTCAACTTCTGAATCCGGTCACGAAATTGTCATGCAGCCTGATGGCAAAATCGTCGTGGCGGGCAATGTCACCACACCGGGCAGCCTGGCCCGCATTTTAGTGGCCCGCTTCAACGCGAACGGCACGCCCGATACAACGTTTGGCCCAGGGGGATTCAAAATCGGCGCATTGACGCCCGAAATGGGCTCTCGTACCTTGACGACAGGCGGCGTTGCGCTGATGGCCGACGGCAGCATAGTCGTTAGCGGCGCGGGCATCTTTTCGCCGCCCGGAAAATCGGACCTGCAGTATTACCACCCGCTGCTAATGCGATTTACTGGGGTTAATACTTCGTCCGCGCCGGTGGCATCGCGCAGCGCCTCGGCCGCGGCCGCGACCGATGCCGCGCTCATGTTCTGGCTGACCGACGATTTGCCGTGGGTAACCAAAAAGCGTAAGTAAGCCTCGCGTCTCTGCAAATACTTCGCACCAACTATTGCCAATGGAATTAGTCGCTTTCTTGGTCGTCCGTTAATCGATAACCATCGATCAATAAACGACCAAGACGCGTAGTTTACGAGCAGCCGAAGTTCACCCTTCGCCAAGCAGCAAGGCTCTGCGGACACAGCCAGTAATTCAGTCATACTCAGCCCGCCGCGCCGGAACGTTTCGTCAGCTTGAGTGTTAGGTAAAAAACAGACGCCAATCGAGCAAATGAACCTGATTACCTGCTTAATAGTTCAATTCCCCTCGAATTTTGGGATACGCAATGACACATCTTTATCGTCGGCAATTGCTTCAAGCGGCAGGTGTTTCGATCAGCCTTCCCATGTTTTCTTCCTTGCGACTGGCAAACGCCAGCGACTCGGCTGCGAAGGACTCTAGCGAAAACAAGCGGCGGATGGTTTGCATCGGCAACATGCTCGGCTTTCATCCCGATGCGTATTGGCCTCAAGAGGCAGTTGATTCGACAATCGATGGACTGAAGATCGAACGAGATTTTAAGCTGGGCCGATCGAGCGCTTCACTGGATTCGATTCGTGACCGGTTAACCAACCGTTTGCTGAGCCACGCGTGTGACGAAGAATCGAATCGCTGGATCGTGCCAAAGTGGATGCAATCGTGGCCCAGTCGCAACCCGCCGACTATCTGTTTGCAGACTTGATAACCTCCATCGTAACGAGCGATTTGTTCGAGCACCGATGACCAGTGGTGAAGTCCCTTGGTTAGTGGACAGAATAGTGCTTTGTCCACATTAGATTTTCCGTAAGCTGGATTTGTGAGAATTCAGAACGGCTCACCACATCGAGTTTTTTTTCGTCACAAAACTATTTCTTCTTGGGTGCGGCTTTTGCGTTCGCCTTGGTACCTGCTTTCGCTGCTGGAGCCGTAACTTGTTCACCGGGTTTTGGAAGACTTGCCTTAACTGATTCCCAATTGGGGTTCAAAGTGGCCTCGCGAACGACAACGTTTCTGAAGTCGACCGATTCGCCAGCGACAGTGAAACCAGGGGCTGTCTTGGTTTGCTTGAAGAGATTGCTTGCGCCCCATGCTTTCCAATCGTCAACCTGTGCGTACATCATATCGCCGACCATCTCTAGGCGAACTTTATGCCAAACGCCCTGTTCTAAATCCGCTGCGAATCGGGCGAAAACAACCGCTTTGTCCGGCCCATCATGATCATTGTCGTCACGCTGGATCGTAATGGATTTCGGGGAGATGTTGATGCGAGCCATATGATCCTTGGCGGCGTTTATCGAGAGGCTTGTTGCTCTGGCTCCCTCGAATTTGAATTCGTATTCCATTACGAAGTCGTGCAGTTGGTTTGGCAGTC
>JBBQRC010000490.1:0-4812 GCA_038215215.1 Pirellulales bacterium | reverse complement strand
ATGGTGCTTTCGAGATTCAAGTCCGCGATTCTCAAACAGGACTGACAAATACCCATGTGATCCGCGTTAAACTAACTGGCGGTACAGATGATGCCTCAGTGGAGGATGTGCGCGGTGCGGTTGATGCGATTTCGGGATTGTCCGCCAAACTAACTGCTGACGGCAAACTACGTATCACCTCCGATTCGGACAAGATTAGCTTTTCCTTTCAACATGACACAGCCAATTTTCTGGCTGCCGCTGGTATCAATACATTCTTCCAGGGAAACAGTGCCGGCACGATTGATGTCAACGCGGTAGTCGCCAAGGACCCTGCGATGTTTGCCGCTAGCTTGAGCGGCGTTGGTGGTGGGACCGATAATGCACTACAACTTGCCCAGGCGTTCGATCAACCGCTCAGCACTCTCCGCGGTGACTCGCTCAAGCAGAGTTTCGAGACGCTGGTGGTGAACACGACGCAGGACATCAACGTACAAGCGGGCATTACGGATGGGTTGGCGAATTACCAAAAGGTACTGCAATCGAAGTTGCTGGGAATAAGCGGCGTGAATTTGGATGAAGAAGCGGTCAAGATGATCTACTATCAGCGCGCGTTCCAGGCGAGCAGTCGCGTGATCCAAACGTCGAACGAAATGTTGGACACGTTAGTGAAGTTGTAAAGAAGCACCAGCAGAGTAGCAGAGACGGTGGTCGCGGGGCCCGCGGTCAAAGGAATTGAGTCACATGACATCGAGTTTTTTTCCAGTAGGAACTTCACGCGCATCGACGGTTCTGGCCGCTCAACAGCTTATCTATCAAGTCAACACCAATCAGAACTATATCCTCTCGCTGCAGAATCAACTCAGCACCGGATTGCGGATTTCCAAGCCTAGCCAAGATCCGGCAGCAGCCATTCGCGCGCTTTCGGCTCAGCGGCAGCTCGAGTACAAATCGCAGGTGGATAGCAATCTCCTAAGTGCCAACTCCATCCTGTCCATCACGGAATCCACGCTATCGCAAGCGCAAGCGATAATGATCGATATTCGGGGTGTGGCGGTCGGCAGTAGTGGAAATGTTCTTTCCAATGCGGAGCGTGACGCAGCGGTGGCCCAAGTCCAGGCGGCTTATCAACGACTGACCGAACTCGGTAACTCGAAGTTCCAAGATCAATACCTATTCGCCGGTAGCAATGTCAATTCCCCACCCTTTACTGCGGGCGCCAACGCCATGCAGTTCTCTGGAAAAATTGATGAGCTGAACACAATTAGTGACTTTGCGTCGACCATTGCGGCGAATGTGACGGCCAATGACGCGTTTGGCGTGCGCAGCGACAGCGTGCGTGGCCAAGTCGATCTTAATCCGCGCGTGACTGCAACCACGCCATTATCCTCGCTAAACGGGGGATTGGGTGTACACGGAGGCGTGATCAAGTTGAGCAACGGGATCGACTCGACGCAGGTTGATTTATCCAATGCCTACACGCTCGACGATGTCACGCAGGCCGTTAATGCGACTCAGCTAGGTGGGCGCACGATCCAAGCAAGCTTGACGACGACAGGGTTGCGTATCGAATATCAGGACGGACTGCCGGGCCGCATTGAAATTACGGAAGTTGGTGCCGGCAACACAGCCAGTGAACTCGGCATCAACAATCTGAATGCATCTGTCAATTCGCCAATCATCGGCACCGATTTGGATCCAATTCTCAAACCAACCACCAATCTGTCGCAACTGCTAGGCGGGACTGGCATCCTCGCCGGCCAATCGTTCTTGATCGGCCAGGGCGCTAAGAGCTATACGATCTCCACCAACGGACTAACTACAGTCGAAGACCTGATGAATACGATCCGGCGTTCGGGTGCCAAGGTGGATGTTTCCATCGATTCGACCGGTAAGCACGTGGCCATTCAGAGTCTCGAGAGTGGGACGACACTCTCGATTAGCGAAAACGGCGGAAACTTAGCTTCGACGCTTGGACTACGCACGTTTGACTTCGGAACTCAACTGTCCTCATTGAACTTTGGTCAAGGTATTGAAACCAATGATGTCACGGAAGATCTCGTTATCGCGCGCACGGATGGAACAAGCTTTCGCATCGAACTGAGTGGTGCGAAGACCATCAATGACGTCATCGGTCGCATTAATAACTACGTCGACAATTTTAATCCAGCCACACGCGTTGTGGCTTCGCTCGCAACCACTGGTAACGGCTTGGTTCTAACGGCGCCCGCAGGTGCTCAACCGATCAGTGTCACGAACACGGGTGGCAGTCAGGCCGCCGTGGGTTTGGGGCTTATTCCTAAGGGACAAACGATCGCTACGGGAACTGCCGTGGCTACGAACAGTGTGATTGGTGGTGCGGATGTCAGTGGCGTGCAAGTGGCTGGAGTTTTCTCTTCCCTAACCGCGCTCCGAGATGCGATCAAAAACAATCGCCCCGAGGACATGCCACGCATTATGGCTGGCATTGAGCAGGACCTGCAACGTGTATCACTTGCCCGCGGCGTCGTGGGCGCACGGCAACAATCGATTGCAGACATGCAGGATTCATCCGCCAATCAGCAAGTGCAACTCAAACAAACGGAATCCGATGCTGTCGACGCCGATCTAGCGCAAGTGATTTCGGATCTGTCCGCTCGCCAGGCTTCGTTGACAGCCTCGTTGCAGATGATGGGACAGTTGTCAAAGCTGACGCTTTTCAATTACATCTAAGGCCGGGCGGGGTGGCGAATCGTTGAAGTGGCGTTCAGGCTCGCTTTGGAGAATCTCTCTAATTGCGTTACAATCTGAGACGGTGCCGCGGCACGACAGCTCGACAGCGCCTCAATTAAGTTGATTTTCACCCTATCTTCTAGCGAAACGTTGGCTGATGAACGATCCCATACCCGAGTCCGGTCAACTCTTTTCGGCGGCCCCTGCTAGGCCAAAACCATTCCCCTGGGGCTGCCTCTTAGGTGGCTGTCTGTCAATGTTCTTGCTCATGGTCGTTGGGGTCGGAGCTACAGCGTACCTCGGCTATCGGTTCTACAATGCACAGATCGAAAAGTACACTTCGACAGCACCCGCCGAGATCCCTGTAGTCGAGTTTTCGGAGGAACAGGTTGCCGCCGTTGAAAAGCGGATGCAGAGCTTCAAGCAATCGATCGAACCTGGCGCCACCCCCGAGGAGTTGGTCTTAACGGCTGACGATATTAATGCCCTGATCAGCAAAGAAGAAAACCTCAAGGGGCACGTCTACGTGACGATCCGTGACGGCGAATTGACGGGTGAAATCAGCTACCCCACTGATTCGCTCTTGGGAGCCAAAGGACGTTACTTCAACGGCGAAGTTTCGCTGAAGGCCTCGCTTGAAAATGGTGTGCTCATCGTCACCCTCGATGATGCCAAGGTCAACGGAGAGAGCTTGCCTCCCGATTTCCTGCAGGGGATGCGGCAACAAAACTTGGCCAAAGACGCCTACAACGATCCCAAGACGGCGGAATTGCTTCGCAAATTTGAGAGTTTAGTGATCGAGGACGACAAGATTATTTTAATACCTCGCCAAGTGGTGGAGCCGGAATCGGCCCCACAGCCCATCCCAGCCGATGCGACCACTCCTGAAGTAACTACTCCTGAAGTGACCACACTCGAGAAAGCCGTACCATAACCAAGTGAAGGCGAGGGTCGCGATGAGTCACCTGTCGGGCGCCGCTGAACGACTGGCCGATGGTGCCATGCCGGGAGCATGGTGGCACCAGATCGAAAACGATCGCATCGAGTGCTTGCTGTGTCCAAGAAAGTGCAGTCTGAAAAAGGGTGATCGTGGATTCTGTTTTGTCCGTGAAAATCGGGCTGGTCAGATGGTGCTATCGACCTATGGCAGGAGCACCGGATTCTGCATCGATCCGATCGAAAAAAAGCCACTCAATCACTTTTATCCAGGTACGGCGGTCCTGTCGTTTGGCACGGCGGGTTGTAACTTGGGTTGCAAGTTTTGCCAAAACTGGGATATCTCAAAATCCCGTGAAGTGGAGCGGCTGAGTGCCATCGCGGACCCAGAGACCATTGCCAGGGCTGCTTTGGAGCTCGACTGTAAAAGTGTTGCCTTCACTTACAATGACCCCGTTATTTGGGCCGAATATGCTATCGACGCCGCCCGCGCTTGCCATCAATTAGGAATTAAGACAGTGGCCGTCACCGCCGGATACATTAGTCCGGAGGCAAGAGAGGAATTCTTTCGTGACATGGATGCGGCCAATGTCGATTTGAAGGCGTTTACCGAGGAGTTTTACCAAAAGATCACCTACTCCCACTTGCAACCTGTGCTCGACACGTTGGTCTATTTGAAGCACCATACCGACGTCTGGTTTGAAATTACTAACTTGATCATCCCAGATGCGAATGATAATCCAGGCGAATTGCGTAAAATGTGTCAGTGGATCTTGAGTAGTTTAGGTGATGACGTACCCGTCCACTTCACTGCATTTCATCCTGATTTTCGAATGCGCGACCGACCGAAGACGAATCCGGAAACATTGCATCTCGCCTACGACATCGCACGCCAGGAAGGGTTAAAGTACGTTTATGTGGGCAATGTCAATGATGTGCAGCGGCAGAGTACGTACTGTCATCAATGTGCGCAGTTGCTCATTGAACGTAATTGGTATCAATTAGGTGTCTATGGAATCACGGACGCGGGCTGTTGCCAACATTGCCAGACGCCGATTCCAGGTCGCTTCGGTGCGGCGTGTGGACTTTGGGGCGCGCAGCGCCAGCCCGTGAAGATTGAACAATTTGCTAAAACCTCATCCTCCGTTTTAAATTCTGCCTCATCGGCTAGCTCTGCTCCCACAC
>JBBQRC010000489.1:0-4819 GCA_038215215.1 Pirellulales bacterium | reverse complement strand
TGTGTGCAGATAAATTTAGCGGTGCGCATCTCAATCCCGCCGTGTCTGTCGCCATTGTGGTCGCCGGTGAGTTACCTGTTGGCAAAGCCGTCATGTACATCATCGCCCAGATGTTGGGAGCAATGGCTGGGGCAACATTGGTATACATACACTATCGCGAGCACTTCAAAGCGACGAGCGACGGGGACGCACAGCTGGCGTGTTTTTGCACCTCGCCCAACATTCGCAACCTCGGTCAAGCCTTCATTTGTGAAGCCATCGGGACGTTTGCCTTGCTGTTACCCATCTTTCTGATGGTGAAACCCAGTCTCACCCAGGCGGTCGAGGCAGGCGGGACCGATTCCACGTTGGGGTTGGGTTCAATCGGATTACTGCCGGTGGGGTTGCTGGTGTTTGGTATCGGTCTGTCGCTTGGCGGTCCCACCGGCTATGCCATCAATCCGGCCCGCGATTTAGGACCGCGATTAATGCACGCCATTTTGCCGATTGCCGGAAAACGTGATAGCGATTGGGGCTATGCTTGGGTGCCTGTGCTGGGGCCACTGGTGGGAGGAATTGCGGCGGCGCTTGTTTATCTACTGCTACTGAAGTAATCATTCAGTAAACACCGATGGCTCAGCCACCGCTGACTGGCGGGATCATGGCCAGTTCGCTATCAGGCCGTAAGATCGCGTGCTCGTCGAGCACCTCTGTTTCGGTAGCCCAGAGACTAACGGCACACAACGCGCTCAACTGCGGGAACTTATCTAAGAGAACGGCCCGGGCTGAGGAGACGTCACCGGGCGCCGGGACCTTCAACGCGACGGTTCTCACACCTGCCTGCTGAGCTGCGCCGGCAAAAAGTCGCACGGTAATATTAAGCTCGTTACCTGTATTCATATTTGTTATCCCTGGGCCGTTAATTGACGATTAAGCCCTCAGTTCGCGATGTGAACCAAGCAGCCAGTTGAGGCATGGTGCCGTAGGCGTAGGCTAATAGAGCAATGGGATGAACGGTGGGCTTGGTCGTACCTTGCTCCATCTGCAATTTGCAAGTTGTACATTCGGTGGTGCCCAGCTGTGCCACCGTCTCTTTCATGGTGCCGATCAAGCCGCGTCCGATGCGTAAACTAGTGCGATAATTTTTGCGTTGTAGCCCGAAAGTACCCGCCATCCCGCTACAACCATTATCGGCCAGCTGCACCTGCAAGCCGGGTATCAATCGCAACAGATTCAAGGCAGGCTGATTACGATCCAGCACACGGGCGTGGCATGGTTCATGATAAACAACGGAGAGCGTCACTGGCTTGAAATCCAATTCCAACTCGTTTTGCAAATGCATGCTCCAGAGATAGCTACAAGCTTCGGACGTATGTTGGGCAATCAGCTCTGTGTCTTCGTCTTGGAATAGATTGCGATATTCGTGCTGCAGGCACAGCGCAGCCGACGGTTCGGTAGTGACGATCTCGTAACCTTGGCGAACCGCATCCGCCAACAAGCGGATATTGGGTTGTACGAGTTTGCGGGCCCGCGCGATATCGCCAGCAGCAATCATGGCCATAAACGACGGGGTCTGTGAGGTGGGGCAATAAATATCGACCTTTTGATGGCGTAGCACTTCGACGAGGGCCCGCCCCAGCACGGGATTGTGCCAGTTGACGTATTGGTCGACGAAATACAGAACTTTTCGTCCCGATTGGCGATTGGGGCGAGCCAGTTTCTCGCGCGCGGCCCAACGCAAGAAAGTGCGACGCGTGACGCGCGGCAATTTCCGTCCTTGGGCGATTCCGGTGGCCTTTTCTAGGAACCAGCGAGCTACGCGATGGCCAAGCAACCAATTGGTTAGCTGCGGAAAGCGGCTTCCCAAAGCGGCGAACAGATCCAGTCGATTCAGCATCCGTTCACGAACCGTCAAGCCTTGGCCGGCGATATGCTGCGCTTTGATTTCTTGAACCAGTTTAGGAATGTTTACCGACGCAGGGCACTCCATGCGGCATTGGTGACAGTTGAAGCATAGGTCGGCAATGGCCTTTGCCTCAAGGCTCTCAAGTCGAGCGGGATCAAGTTGCCCGGTTAAGATACCACGCAGCAAGTTGGCCTTCGCGCGCGGCGCGGCCTCCTCACCTTTATGGACGCGGAACACCGGGCACATTCGTTCCGCGGTCGCACTGGTACGGCAGCGACCGCAACCGTTGCACGCGCGCGCCGTGTAGGCCAACGATTCAGCATCTGACCAGTCAAGAATCACTGGCAACTTCACCGTTTTTGATTCGTCCGCAAGGATATCCGCGGCTGACTCTTGGAAAGGGATCTCCAAATTGCCATTTTCCATGTCGGCGGCAAGCAAATTCTGTTCGCCTGCTGGCGCACCGAGAACCGCGGTGGCCGCTTCGATGCCCGTGCCTAATGGGATGGCCTTCGCCCCCACCGTGTTGGAGCTCATTCGCGTCAAGGACTTGGGAATGGGTCTGAGGTTTTCGTTCACCCGCGGTGGATATTGGCTAAGAAATTTACCCGGATTCATAATGTTGGTGGGATCAAAGATGCGGTGGATTTCGCGGCACAGCTCGAGACGGGGACCTAGCTGTCGCTCTGCCAAGGCAGCGCGACTTAGTCCCAACGCATGCTCGCCAGCGATACAGCCACCAAACTCCAAGACTTTGGCGTACAAGGCTTCGCTGAGACGTAACATGCGTTCGTGATCGAGTGCATTTCCAAGATCCAGGAAGGGTCGTATATCGAGCTGGCCGTGGGCCGCATGCGCAAACAACGTCGCCGTGACTCGCTCCGCCTTGAGAACATTCTGAACTTCGACCAAGAAATCGGGTAAGCACTTCGGTGGAATGGAAATATCTTCTACGAAAGGGAGTGGCCGAAGACTACCTTTAAGACGATATAATCGCGGAATCACGCGCCTGGCCAGACGCCAGAGAATATTGCGTTCATGATCGTCCGTGGTCAAGCGATAGGACATAACCGCTTTGCTACGACGTTGTAATCGCTGCAGCAACGTCATCAAGCGACTGCGAACGACCGCCACGTCTTCGCCTTGGATTTCAACCAAGAGCATGGCCTCGGCGCCGCGGGGCACCAGTGATTCGTATGCGGGCTCGGTTTCACGAGCAATCTCCAGCAGCCTTCGGTCCATCAAGTCGCAGGCGGAGATATCGTCACGCGCAATTTCCAACACTGCTTTGGCGGCGGCATCCAGTCGCTCAAAAAAGAGTAGCAACAGTCCACGCACTTCCGGAATTGGATCCAACTCAAGCGTTGCTTCGGTAATAACTGCGAGTGTTCCCTCCGAACCACACAGTAATCGCGCCAAGTTGACGTGATCCCCGTCGAGCGTTTTCTCAACGCGGTAACCAACACCTCGCGCGACTTCCGACCACGGAGGACGCAACAGCAGCCCCGAATTCTTCTGCAGCAGTGTTCCTACCTCACTGGCCAAACGGTCAACGGTCGTCGTTGGTGGTTCGTCCAGCGCCCAGCGATGTCGATTGAGTTCCACCACTTCGCCATTGGCCAACACTGCTTGAACGGAACTTAAGCGTTGACCCGCAGAACCGTAGCGGGGAAAGTGGCTGCCGGTCGCATCAATCGACAGCATACTGCCAATGGACGACACACTGCGCGTGGCCGGATCTGGCCCGAACAATAGATTGTGCTGTTCAAGCGTTCGATTCAAGTCGGCTTGGACGACACCGCTCTGAACGCGAATCGATTTCTGATACGGTGTATGGATGCGCCGCATGAATCGCGAGAAATCGAGCACCAACCCGCGGCCAAGTGACTGACCCGCCAATCCACTTCCGCCTCCACGTGGAAAGACCGCTATGGAATTTTGACTGGCATATTTGAGAACTTTAGAAACGTCCGACGTCGATTTGGGGCGCACGACGCCAAGGGGACAAATTTCGTAAATGCTCGCATCGCTGGCATACAGTTGCAGGTAAAGATCCTCACAAAACACCTCGCCCTCAATGAGGCCCAGGAGATCGGCTTGGATGCGGGCTTGTTCAGGATCCATGCGTTATCTTTATCAGGCAACCATTCGCGTTGGCAATCCTCGATTACAACAACTACTCACCATGTTGGCCAAGGTCCGACAGCATCTCGCTCATTTCAGCCGCTGCATGCAGGTCACCTTGGGCACGAGCGGTTTCGACCCCGTCGCGTAAGTACTTTCGCGCTTCTGTTATTCTATTTAGATCCGCCATAATTTGTGCGCAGCGGAAAAAGGCTGGAATGTATGGCGGGTTTTCGACACTCAGCTGCTGCAGCAAAACAATGGCCGGCTCGCACTGTTGCTCGTTGACCAGCTCCAGTGCCAAACTGTAACGCAAAAACACATCGTGCGGTTCTTCGGTCAACATCGATTCAATTTTTTCGCGTCGCGTTAGCTCTGGCTTAATCACTTGAGTTCCCTTACTTCCAGTACCACAGAGTCTGCCATGAACGGAACGCTGGTTTAGCAGCATCGTTTGCCGTCACAATGTCAGGGACCTACGAATTTGCTCTTGAATCACCTTAATATCATCCAGTGGAGAAGCTGTTCGCACAAGCCACATTGTATCCTACACCGCGCCACTGTAGCGTGACGAGCCATCGACCAGCAGGGAACGGGAAGGCAGAAGATCGCGGTCGGGACATCTTAGGGAAAAACCGCTGCCAGGTCGGTCGCGGCTGAACTAAACCCTAAGCTGCCGGACCTCTAGCTGCTGGCAAAGAGCATTTTTTGGGGATACACTGAAGGGAGTGGGGTGGGGAGTGAGCTCACTAGCGATTCAGCCCTTCACCCCTGATTGCAGGGGAGACGGGTGGCAGTAAGTAGGGGCTC
>JBBQRC010000488.1:0-4823 GCA_038215215.1 Pirellulales bacterium | reverse complement strand
CACCAAGCCGTGTGACGGCGCATCGGCGTCCGACTTATGGGCGCCAAACCATGGAAAACAGATGGGTACGCCGCCACGAATCGGTTTGCCAATTTCGTAAACAGCTTGTTGGCTCATGAACAGCACGGGGTGCGTCTGCGGCAGCGGTTGAAAGGCAGCGACGTGCGCGCCTAAAAGGAAAAAACGGCCGCGGCAATGGGCCGTGTCGACCAGACCCTCAACGAGTCCGCTGGCGTGTTGTGCAAACCGTAAATGGCCATCGATGGCGAAATGCTCATTGAGCTGGTCAAGCATGGATATTGGATCGCTTTTGAGTCATCAAGGGGAAAAGTAGCCGCTGCCGCTTAGCAGCGATTATAGCGATAAAGTCGTGAAGCATTAATGATCTGCAATGGAACCCGCGGGTGGCCGATAACTGAAGAGGGAAAGTGTTTCGTCCCCGAGGGTCACTATCATGTTGAAGAAAACAACCGTCGCTGCCATGCTCTTGGCTGGAGCTGCTGGAGGACCTTATGTCCTCTTCGAGACTGATGCTGGGCAAACGGCGCGAAGCACAGCCAATCAGGCTTTTGGGACAGCCTCGACGACCACTGGTAACGCCTTGGAACCTGGCAAATTAATCAGCACGGTGAGAGCTCAATCAGGGGTTAACGGATCTGCGTGGTGGAATCCATTTACGAGTGCTGCCAACGTGGCTGGGAACTCTGCCGCTGCGCCTGAATACGAAGTCACTACGATCAACTCCCTGAGCGAAGTTTTGCGCTTTGATATTTCACCGGTGTGGGTGATGCAATCCTTTCCCCGCGTGAACATGGGGCTGGCCGAACTGCAGCTCGATGGTATGCGCGTACCTTTGATTACCGGGACCCGCCCCGATGACCTCGTAGGGACACTCACCTATTACTTCGACCATTTCCAGCGCGTGCAGCGCATTACCTTGCATGGAGTGACCGGCGATCCGACCCGCATAAGCGTGGAATTACAACGGGATTACCAACTCAAGCAACAGCCAGCCCTAGGCGGCGGACTGTACATCACCACCTGGAACGGCAAGCCGACGAGCTTGCTGCATGTGACCCCTGCAGCGTTAATTACTGTCGAGCAGCCAACCGCCCGCTTCGAAATGTTCTTAGAGCTGAATCAACCCGGTTTGCAATATGGTTTGAGTCAGCAGTCTCAAGCGTTACTCATGGCAGGGCAGCGGAGCCAACGCTGGTGAGCCTGTTTGCAACCACTCACTCAGGCACTCCTCGAACTCGCCAGACGCGGTCGTTTAGGGCATGCCACCTCGCGCCACTGCCAGTATAATTTGATGCATGGCTGACTTATCGCATCTACAACAATCGCTTTACCAACTGTTGGAGAATCTCCAGCGCTGTGGACTGCAGCGCATTCCACGCGGTGTGGACGAGACGCTGGCACCCAAGCTGCAAGCCCTCGCGGCCCAGTTGCGTGCGTCCGCTACGCCAGCCAAAGCCGGCCGCCAAAGCTCCGGAACTCCGGAGCTGGGAAATCAGGTGCCAGCAGGCCACGACTTGCGAAAACAAGCCCACAGAGAACCGTCGCCGGGGACCCCAGCGATACCCCTGGCGGGTGCTGCACACGAAGGGGCCAAGCTAGCGGCGAGCGGCGAGCCCGAGCGAGTGTCGCCAACGCCAGCCATTGAAAAACCTACTCCGGGTAGCTCGGTCGGCACAGTGGCTAACTGGGAATTGCCAGTACTGAGTCTCGGTGAACGGCAAACTCATTTCGAGGCACTGAAAAGCCAATTCAAAAGCTGTCGATTGTGCGCGGATATTGTTTGTTATCGGCAGCAAACGGTTTTTGGATCTGGGCCACTCAAACCAGTGGTCTGTTTTATGGGCGAAGCGCCGGGCGCCGACGAGGACCGCCAAGGGGTGCCGTTCGTCGGCCGCGCAGGGCAACTGTTGACCAAAATCATCGAAGCCATGCAACTCAAACGCGACGAGGTGTACATCCTCAACGCGCTCAAATGCCGACCTTCACAAAATCGCACGCCGGTTCCCGAGGAAATCGAAAATTGCCATCCGTTTGTGGCCAAGCAGTTGAGTGTCTTACAACCTCACTACATCGTTTGCTTGGGGGCGGTGGCGGTTCGGTCGCTGTTGGGGTCCACTTTATCCGTCGGCAGTCTGCGTGGGCGATTTCACCACTATCGCCAGGCAAAAGTGTTGGTGACTTACCACCCATCTTATCTGCTGCGCAATGAAAGCGCGAAGAAGCTGGTTTGGCAAGACATGCAAATGCTGATGCAGGAACTGGGTCTCACACCGCCGCCGAAGCGGACGTAGCGCTGCGCAATTGGTCAATTGCTTGGGAATCCTCGTCGGACATCTCCCAGTCGGCCGCCGCAGCAATCTCTTGCACCTGAGCCGGGCGTCGCCCACCAACAATCGCTGAGGTGACTTCAGGGCGACGTAGTGTCCAGGCGATTGCCAATTCAGCGACCGTGCGGCCTCGCGACTCGGCGATTGCCCGCAGACCGTCGACTAATCGCAGGTTCTGTTCGAGTTGGGGTGACTGAAAACGCGGGTCGCGTGAACGATGATCGCTGGCCGGAAGCGCCGCGGCGCGCTCGGGTGTAAATTTTCCGGTCAGCAAGCCCTTGTACATGGGGCTGTAACAGACAACCCCAATCTGTTGCTCACCACAGTACGGCAACAAGCTGACTTCGGCATCAGGCACGATCAGGCTGTAGGGTGGCTGCAAGGAGCAAACTGGATGGATGGCCGCTAATCGTTTGAGTTGCTCGACGCTGTGATTCGAGACGCCAATCTCGCGGACTTTGCCTTGCTGTTTCAGTTCGACCAGCGTCCGCCAACCCTCTTCGATGTCTTCGTCGGGTTCGGGCCAATGCATTTGATAAAGATCGATGCAGTCGATGCCCAAGCGTTGCAAGCTGGCTTCGCATTCAGCGATAACGCTCTCACGTTTGAGCACTTTATCAATCGTTTCGGGGTCGCGCATGACGCGGCCACACTTGGTGGCGACAATTGGACGGCGGCTTGGCCCAAGTTCCCGAAGCGCTTTGCCAACCAATTCCTCCGACTTACCACCGCCGTAAACTGCCGCGGTGTCGATCCAGTTGATCCCTACATCAACCGCAGCGATGATCGCGTCGATGGCCTCGCGCTCGTCCTGGTCGCCCCAACCGAATTTCCAATCCCCGCCGCCAATGGCCCACGAGCCAAATCCGATCACGCTCAATTGCAGATCTGACTTGCCCAATTGTCGGAACTTCATTACTGACCTTTGCTTAGCGAAGATGGATGTTGGACCCGCTGAGGGTAAATACTGAAAAAGTGTTCGATTAATAACTCAGTCGACGCATCTGGATTTGTCCAGAATCCCCAGCGGCCGAGAAATTGGCACTGAAGGTATTGCCGGGAGTGATAGCGTTCATGCGATAGCTTCCGAGGATGGGGCCGAGTTTCTTGTTGACGACGTAGCTGGTACCCGCCCAGGTCTGGACGGGCTGCAGTTCGGCACGATAGGCGAAGGGGATGACACCGAAGAATCGCCCGACGAAGCGAGCGCTATAGCTGCCGTCTGAATTGGGCGTCACACGAGCTCGCATGGGCCCAGAATGCCCCGTCGAGCCGCTGGACCAACGCCCTTTCCAGCGTCCGGTTGGCTCGGCAGCTTCAGCGGTCGGCGACGTCAGTAGCATCAAGGCCACCGTCACAGCCGCCAGGAACAGAAATAGGGTGGTTTGGAAGCGATTTAGTCTCATAGTTGGACACCTGTTAATAGTCATGTTGCGTCTGGATGTATCCTAATTCAGTTGCAGAGGATTTGCACCCGCCCTGGTTGCCCGCCGTGGCTGGCTTCACTGGTTGGCCTCACTGGTTGGCTTCTCAGGCAATCGACAGCGGTTAAACTTGACCGTTCACTACGGTTGAAATTCGTGATAGCCAAGCCTCTTCCGCCACACTTTCCACACTGTTAACCATGATCGCTCCTGACGTTCGAGCCCAATTTCTTCGTATTCGCAATAAAGTCGAAGCCGGCGAGCGGCTGACCGTGGACGATGGCTTGCTACTGTACGATCCACGGGTGCCATTGCAGGAAGTGGGGCAATTAGCCAACTTCGTGCGTGAGCGGATGCACGGCAAAGTGGCTTACTTCAACATCAATACTCATCTGAATCCCACGAATGTGTGCGTCTATCGTTGCCGCTTCTGCGCCTTCCGCAGCGATTTGCGCGATCCGAAGGGGTACATGATGAGCGACGAGCAGGTATTGGAACGCGGGCGGGAAGCGACTGAAAATGGTTGCACTGAGATGCACATTGTCGGCGGACTGCACCATAAGATGCCCTACGAATGGTACCGCGGAATTATTGAGTTGCTGCACACCCAGTATCCCGGTTTGCACTTGAAAGCTTGGACGCCGGTCGAGATTGCGTGGTTTGAGTTCCTGACTAAACGTTCGACGCGAGAGATTTTGGCCGATTTACGTGCAGCGGGCTTAGGTAGCCTGCCGGGTGGGGGGGCGGAGATTTTTCATTCTGAGGTCCGCGATCAACTCTGCGAGCACAAAGCGGACGCTCACAAGTGGTTGGACATCCATCGCACAGCGCACGGTTTGGGTCTGCGTAGCAACTGCACGATGCTCTACGGGCACGTGGAGGAAGCCTATCATCGCATTGACCACTTGCTGCGACTACGCGAGCTGCAGGATCAGACCGGCGGTTTCCAAACGTTTATCCCGCTGGCCTTTCATCCGGACAATACGAAGCTCGACAACATCCGCAAGCCTTCCTCGCTGATGGATTTGCGGACCATGGCCGTAAGTCGATT
>JBBQRC010000487.1:0-4829 GCA_038215215.1 Pirellulales bacterium | reverse complement strand
AATTCGCCGAGCTGGAACCGCTGACCGATGCCGAACAGAAATTCATACGACAGGCCAGTTGCGAATCACCGCGCAGCGAAGGCTAGTAGCGACCGCGGCTGAGTGGACTTAGGGTGGGCTGCGCCGTGTTGGTACCGCTGGGGCTGAGTGGTACTCTGCCTGTCGCGTCGCCGCGGTGCTCAATCATGAGCAGAGCGTCGGCACGGTCGCCACCCGTGGAGATGATTCGATCCAGTCCAATTAAGCTACTGCCCTGACCAAACAGAGATGTAGTGGGGGTGCCTTGAGGGGCTGCCACCACGCCACAACTGAGCAGTAGGACTTGATCTGCCGGCCAGCGAAAGCGTTCGTGCAATCGCCAACTAGCGACCTGCGGCACGTTGATCTGGCCTGTGAAAATCTGTCCCGTGGAAAGTGGCATATCCAAGCTGACATTGGCTAAGCGTTCAACTTGATCGATGTTGCACTTTACGATCAGATCCACAGATTGCTTGTCGATACTCAACAGCGGGCTCAGTTGCAAGCGATAGCCTTCCTTCATTTCGCCAGTCACCGGCATGTACGGTGGCCAAGTCCCTTCCTGAGGTTGAAAATCACTCACATAATTCCTACCTCGCAGTTGTTCGATGACTTGCGATTGCCCGTTGTGCACCACGACGTCCGTCGCGTTCAGTTCTCGGAAGTCAGTGCGTCCGCGGAGCATAGCCAACAGTTTAGCGTTGTTTTCTTTCGAAATCAGGTAGGCATTCACCCCTGGAGACTGAGCTTGCACGGTTCGCATCAGGGCATGTGCTCGTGTTCGCCAATTGGGGTTTCCGATGGCCATCATCCGTAAACCGTACAATTGTGGAGCCGTCGTGCCATTGACGAATTTCTCGTGGACAGCGCGGACGACTTGGTGCATCTGTTCGTTATGGTAGACCCGCAGGGTATTGCGATCTGCGCTGACGAATCCGAAGGGCTCGGTAAACCACGTGTCAGTTCCGGTTTCGCGTAGCACCCAGTCGACAATCGCTTGTTGAGGCCGATCGACGGTCTTGAGTTCTTTTGTGTAGGGCTTGAGGTCGTACTCCTCGAAGTATTGACCATTGTCACTAGGCAGGTTGAGAGGACCGCTAGCACGCCGTGGCTGAAGTGAAGCAGGTGCGTTGCCATTGGGAGTGGCGGCATTGGCGTCCAAGCTTGGAACCACCGGACTACCCGTGGCGGCTGCCGGGGCCTGCCCAATAACATAGGCTGGACTTGCCGCTGTCAAAACCATGTAGACAAAGGCGATTCGTAGGGAAGTGCCAAGTGTCGGGTGAGCGGTCTTCCTTAGGAATCTTTCGACAAACCGCTTGAGTGGTTGGCGTCCCGTCATGGTTCATTCCGCATTTATTGACCAAGGCTCCCCTTATCGCAACATCGCTTTGGGCAAGTCTACTTATACGACTGCGGGCTTTGCAGGGCCAAGACCAATCTTAACTATCTTCTTGCTGTCCAAGCTATTTGGAGCCAGTAGCTTGCGGTGCTTTGCGGCTCAATGACAGGCCTCGCCAGGACGGTTTGAAGAAGTTCATTCCCTTTCTCGAGGGCAGTTTTGGGAAAAACTTGCAATTTCTTCTCCGCTGCCTTACCATTCGCTTATTCCACAAGGAGGGTTGTTGGCTTGTTGAGTACTCCGAGCAGGTTATGGAACCCGATAGCAGTCCAGACAATTTGCAGCAACCCGTAGAGACAGCCATGCTCATGCAGCGTGGCCGTTTACTGTTGCAGGCGTTGACCAGTGAGGCGCATGCCGCCAGGGTCGATGCCAAACGAGCCGAACTTGAGCTAGCAATTGCCAACGCAGCGGCTGGAGATACCAGTTCTCTGAAACTGTGGTTAGGCGGCAACCAGAGCAAAGCCATCCCGTCAGTGGAAACGTCTGCGAGCTCTGCAACAGTGAGCCCAGGAACAGTGAGCCCAGGAACAGTGAGCCCAGGAACAGTGAGCCAAGGAACAGTGAGCCCAGGAACTGTGAGCCCAGGAACAGTGAGCCCAGGAACAGTGAGCCCAGGAACGGTGAGCCCAGGAACGGTGAGCCCAGATCCTGTGAGCCTGATAGCCGCGAACCTTGAACACGTGGGCCTGGAAACTGAAATTGGGGCGGTGACGACGGCAAACTTGAAATCCACTCACAATTCGTCCGCAGGGCTGGCGCAGACTGCAACGACGCCAGCCCTTAACAACTGGGAAACGTTGGTGCCGAACTCGCGGCGGCGTCTCCAAGCGGTGCATGCTAATCTGCGAGCTGCAACCACATCCGCAGCGGCAGTGATGTCGGCCCAGGATAAATTGAACGCTAGCTCAAACCCGAGTCACGGCCTTGCACCCCGGCATGAAGCCAAGCGTGTAATCAGTAAGTCGGCGGTGGCAGCCGCTACGTCTGCGTTAAGTCCGCATGAGGGTGCGAAAGCAGGCCAATCGACTGCCGCCGGTCGAACTTCGGCGAAGAAGCTCGACCGCGTCAATGCAAAGTCAACGGCAACTACTTCGACCCCCATCAAACGAGAGCTTGTCTCAATTGCCCGAGCCTTTGATGCTACGCAAGCGGAAGAGCACAGTCAGAAGCATCGCAAATTGCTGTGGCTCAGTGGCATCAGCGGCTTGAGTGCTAGTTTATTGGTGCACGTGCTAGTGGTGATTGTGCTGATGATTATTACGTTGCAGTTGCCGGCGACGACGGCCAGTCTAATGTTCGAATCGAGTGCTGCCGAAAGCTTCGAGGAGGCGCTCGAGTTGACGCAGCCGACGGAGATTGTGGCCGCTGAAGTCACCCCCGAGTCACCCAGCGAGGTTGTGACGGATCCTGCGGAGTCGCTGGCTGAGATCAGCCCCATGAACGCCAGCGCTTTTGCTGACAATATTCCTATGCAGAGCAATACGCTGTCCAATTTGGCCGCGGCGGCAGCGTCCGGTTCGGCGAACGGTAAACCCAATCCGGCGAAGGCAAACGCGAGTTTTTTCGGCGCAGCGGCCTCCGGCAATTCCTTTTGTTATGTCATCGATGGCTCGGAGAGCATGCGGGGCGGACCTTGGGAAGCCGCTAAGGCCGAATTGCTCAGGTCGCTGGCTACACTCAAAGAGTCACAGAAATTTTATATCGTTTTTTTTAATAAAGAAATGTATGCGATCTCTCTGCCTGGCGAACGCGATCCGGCGCCGCGACCGATGTATGCGAGCAAAGAAAATTTGAACCATGCGCGTGGCTGGATCGAAACACTGCGAATTGCTCCGGGAGCACCTCCCAACAAGGCCTTGAAGTTCGCCATCGAGCGTGAGCCCGATGCCATCTATTTACTCACTGATGGCGATACAAAAGTGGATGTCGCGGGGTATCTTCGGAGCCACAATCGCACCCATGATTTCGTCAGCGGTGAGCAGGTACTGGTTCCCATTCATGCGATCGCGTTTTATTCGCAGTTGGGCGAGCAGTTGATGAAGCTGATTGCAGGCGAGAATAAGGGGCAATTCATCTATGTGCCCAAGCCGCAGAAAAAATAATCCTTTACTCGCGATCCAGCCCTAGCTGATCATTAACGATGGCGGTTCGCAGGGGTTTTGAGTGACGCGGGCAAAAAAATTTGCGGATGTTTATTCCGCGCCTGTGGCTGGCGCGTCGGAATCTTCTGCAAAGGAATTTACAAGGATCACTTTAGCTCCCGTTTCGTAGCAGAGCTTGTCGACACGGCGACAGCGTACCGCCACAGCGCTCAGCACCCGATTGTGACAGTAGACCTCGAATTCCTCACCGGGCAGAATTTGTCGATGGTACAAGATACCGAGCCCCGAGCGCGAGAGGTCTTTGATGAGAATCGAGCCACATTCTGGTTGGCTCATCGAAGCGAGCATCGCCAAACCACAGGGTGGTGCGTGAAAGCGAATGTTCCCCAAAGTGCGAACACGCATGCGAACTTGGTGTCGATTCTCATGGGCAATCGTGGGATGATAGCCATGTTCCGAATAGAACGACAATAGTTTCGGCGGTAGCACAACTTTTAGCGGTTCGAATTCGGTAGCAGTCGCTAGTCTGTTGTTTGTGCTAGAACTTGCCAGCATTTCACCATCTCCTCGTCGAGCTCCGTACCTGCAGCTTTGTCGAGCACCGCGAGAGCGGTCGCGTTCGACATGGGTTTGCGATAGGGCCGCTGCGATGTCAGGGCTTCATAAATGTCCACCACTGCACATAGCTTTGCCCAGGGATGGATTTCATCTCCCGTAATGCCCACCGGGTAACCTTCCCCGTTGATTTTTTCATGATGTTGATAAACCATCATGAGCTGCGCATAGCTAAGTTGCTGCTGCTCGTGTACGAGCCGTTGAAAACCTATCGTGGGATGCTTCTTGACCTCACGAAATTCAAATTCGTCAAGTCGATCGGGCTTCGTGAGAATGCGATCACAAATCTGAAGTTTGCCGAGATCGTGCAATAAAGCCCCCACGGCAATTTGTTTGAGCTCATCATGGGCGAAGCCCAGACCTCGGGCCAGGATGACCGCGTAGCTCGCCACATTCGAACTGTGGGTGAAGGTCGCATAATCGTGATGTAACACGTCGCACAACTCGGTCACTAGGATTGGTTGGTCACCGAGAATCCTAGCTATCGTCTCTCCCAAATCGTCGCAGGTTTCGACTAATTGACGCGTGTTCTCGCTGGCAAGTAGCTCGCTCAACACTGCCCTCACCACGTCGCTCATCACCGACACTTGGGAAATCGCAGAGACGCTTTTGTTTTCGATAAGCAAATCCCAGTTCGATCGCAAATAATTCTGATACGAACCGTAACTGCTGGCGTGAATAAAAAGTTT
>JBBQRC010000486.1:0-4843 GCA_038215215.1 Pirellulales bacterium | reverse complement strand
ACTACCATGTATGGCATTCGTTTGTGTTTGCAATCAGCTATTCTCTTGGCTGCGCTCTCGGTAACTGCAGTGGCAGATCAACTCGGTGTCCGGATTCGCTTCGGTGTTGGCGACACTCAAGTCGCTGACTGGGACGGTTCGGTTGAGGTAAGTGAAGGTAGAGTGCTGAGCATTGATGGTTGGCGATTCCAGAGTCCAGACAAAGTAGTCGATGCGAATTCTTGGAAAGCGAAAACTCGCAAAGGAGCGGCGAGGCGTACTAACAACCCAAATCGACCTCAAGCCAACAACAATAACAACGCCCCCGTCTTTGATAACGGAGTCCTGCTGGCGATCGATGGAGTTAGTCCGACGACGAAAGTTGCTGTGAGCACAACTCAAGGCAAGTTCGAATTCACGATTTCAGAGTTGTCACTCGGCACCGTTCTCGAACGCCTGGAAAGACGAGTGGAAATCGAACGCACGGCCTCGACGCTGCCGATAGCGAATACACCGACCGACGATGACCATCCTGCGATTGCCGCCGCCGCCGATGGGTCTATCGCGCTGGCTTATGTTGCATTCACACCCGGACTGGATCGCGATCAACGCGCACGAGCGATTACAAAAGAGCCAACTGATTTGAGCTTTCTAAAAACGCCTGCTGGCGGTGATCAAGTGTGGCTGCGATTCCTGCGCAGCGGCGCCTGGTCCGAGCCCATCGCAGTTAGCGCAGCAGGCCAAGATGTTTACAAGTGCGCGGTCGCCATCGATGGCAGTGGCGCGACCTGGGTCGTCTGGTCCGCCGCACAAAAAAACAACTTTGATATCTGGGCTCGCAAGTACGACGGCAAGATGTCCGAGCCTATGCAGCTATCAAAGGACGCTGGAACTGATAACTTTCCCGTAGCCACCACCGACAAGTCCGGCAAGGTCTGGATCGCCTGGCAAGCCGCTCGCAACGGCGCGCTCGGCATTCTGTCTCGTCACCAAACCGAAAAAGGTTGGTCGGACGAGTTTCAAGTTAGTAGCGAAGGTAACTGCTGGTCGCCAGCCATAACAGCTAGTAACACTGGAGAAGTTGCCATTGCTTGGGATACCTATGCCAAAGGTGATTACGATATCTGGCTCCGACGATTTGCCGCGGATGGAGAACCACTGGCTGCTCAAGCTGTCGCAGAGACGGAGGACCATCAAGCTCGACCTGCGTTGTGCTACGATCAACAAGGCCGACTATGGTGCGCTTGGGAGCAAAGCGGCGCGACATGGGGTAAGAACTGGGGTGCGCTCGTCGCGGACCAAGGCATTCCACTCTATCAAGATCGCTCTGTAGGACTTCGAATCCTGGACGGCGAAACGTGGAAGATCCCTGCCGACTCATTCCAAGATACCATGCCCAACATGAGCAAGCGCCGCGGGGTCGTCCGCAATCGCGTTCGCTCACCTGAACCCGAGGCCGAAACACGCAAAGCGGGTGAAGAAGCTGATACAGCAGTCACGAATTCGTTTAACAATTTGTCGCGTCTAGTTTGCGACAAGCAAGGCCGTATTTGGATGCTCGTGCGTTCCCGACAACCCGATTTTCGTTCTCCGTTGGGTACGGTTTGGTTCGAGTTCGCGAGCGTCTATTCGGGCCAGACATGGACTGGCCCAGTCTTGATTCCGCATACCGATAATCTGCTTTACAACTCGCCAGCCGTAGTACCGCATGCGAGTGGCTTGATCGCAGTCCACTCTACGGACCATCGTCAAGATCGCCAGATTCAACGCGCTCAAGGAGGAAGCAATAACGAGCTAGGCGATAGCGGCGATCCGTTCATCAACGATTTGTATACCAGCGTCTTGAACAGCCCCAGCGATGCGCAAATGCCGACGTTGGTTGCGGCCAGCAAAAACTTAGTGACTGGCCGTGGTATATCGGATGCGGTCGCGAAGGAGCGGGCTGAAATTCAGCGCTGCCGTGATTTCCGTACAACGCTCAACCGCGAAAAGTTGCAAATTCAGCGCGGAGAATTTCATCGCCATACCGAAATCAGCGGTGATGGAGGCGGTGACGGAGCACTGGAAGATATGTGGCGATATGCGATCGACGTGGCTGGCATGGATTGGATCGGCAACGGTGATCATGATAACGGCGCTGGACGCGAGTACACTTGGTGGCTGACTCAGAAATCTACCGACGTGTTTCACATGCCCGGAAAATTCGACCCTCTGTTCACCTACGAGCGCAGCGTGCGCTATCCCGAAGGACACCGCAACGTGGTCTTTCCGTATCGCGGCGTGCGAACTTTGCCACGTTTGCCAATTAGCGATCGCGACGAATTCAAATCAGCCCCTGACACTCAGATGCTCTACAAATACCTGCACCAATTCGGAGGAATCTGCGCGATGCACACCTCCGCAACGAGCATGGGAACTGACTGGCGCGATAACGATCCAGTCGTTGAACCCTTTGTCGAGATTTATCAAGGGGCCCGTCAGAACTACGAGCGCCCCGACGCCCCCAGAGCTCCGCAGGCCAGCGACTCTATCGGTGGTTGGGAACCGAAAGGTTTTGTGAACTTAGCCCTGCTCAAAGGTTATCGCCTCGCGTTTCAGTCGAGCAGTGATCATCGTTCAACGCACATCAGCTACGCTCTCGTTTATGCCAAAGACGCCTCGCGCGAAGCGATCTTTGATGGAATGAAAAATCGCCGCGTTTATGCTGCGACTGACAATATCATCGCGGATTTTCGCTGCAAAGATTCGCAAGGTACCGATCACATGCTGGGTGAAGAGTTCAGTACGGCTAAGGCACCCGAACTACGCATTAAGTTGATCGGCACCGCACCTTTCAAGAAAGTGTTCATCGTGAAGGACGATGAATATGTGAACGTGACCAGTCCCGGTACTGAAGAGGTCGATTTCTCATGGACGGACCCCAAGCCGAGCAAAGGCAAAGCCAGCTACTACTACGTGCGCGGCGAACAAGCTGACGGCGAGCTTGTGTGGGTTTCGCCCATGTGGATCACGGTGAATGAGTAGTAGTGATTGTTGTTCGTGCTGCAGAACAATCGCACTCGACACCCTGCGAGCTTGCTCATTGCAGGCTAGTTGTGGGCAGGTTAGTTTTCGGAATCATGCCGTCCGGATCGCGGAGCGATCAGTGACCGCAAAGTGGTTGCTCGTGGCAGGAATTTTCCTACAACTGGCAGCAACTACCACTGCTCATACTCCCGACACGAGTTACGCGATTGTCAAGTTCACGCCTGACGAATTGCAGGTTGAACTGCGTTACGACTTGGAGTCACTTTCGCGAATTGTCGCAATCGACTCGAATCACGATGGCTTCATCGATCGCGGCGAATTACAACTAGCTTCCCCGCAGTTGCGGAAATTCTTGCGCCGCGAGATTCAGTTTGAGATCAACGAACACGTTACCGATTTGGGCGAGTACGAACCCGCGCGCTGGCCGCCTGGCGAAACTCGCATCGCGCAGATCGACTGGAATCAATCGATTGTCGCGTTTCCATTTGTACGTAAAGTCCGCGAGATCCCAGAAAGCGTGTCGCTGAGCTTTTCAGTCTTCGATAGATTTGGGGACCGGCACAAAGTGCTTGGCGTGTTCGAGCAGCCTGGGAAGCCGCCGTACGAATTGATTTACGATGCTTTTGAACCCGATTTCCTTTATTTCACGGATTATTCACCGTCTTGGTGGTCGCAGCTTGGCACGTTTGTGTGGTTAGGCGTCGAGCACATTTTCATTGGCTACGATCACATTCTTTTCTTGCTCGGTCTGATGATCGCTGGCAAGTTCTGGGCGCTTGTAAAAATCGTTAGCGCGTTCACTGTTGCGCACACCGCGACGCTGATTCTCGCCGCTACCGGAGTGATTGCATTACCCAGTCGTTTGGTCGAAGTCTGCATTGCCGCTACGATCGTGTATGTTGCCAGTGAGAATCTACTGCGAACATCCATCCCTGAGCGTTGGCGGTTGACGTTTGCATTCGGTTTGATTCACGGCTTTGGATTCGCTAATGTGCTGCGCGATCTTGGGTTACCCAGCCAGGGCATGACGCGGTGCTTGCTTGCCTTCAACGTTGGCGTGGAAATTGGGCAGTTGACAATCATCGCCGCACTTTGGCCGCTGTGGCACTGGGTGCAAAAAACAAAATACGCTTCCCGCGCTGCGTTTTTGCTTTCAAGCCTGATCCTTGCACTCGGCTCCGGTTGGCTCATCGACCGACTCTTCGGCCTCGAAATCATGCCATTCTAGAAAACAAAGGTGTCAGGAATTAATGACATAAAGCTGCACCGTGTTCCGGACAACTGGTTAATCGACAGGCAAGCTGCTAAGTCTTAATAATCGCTGGCAAGCCCGTGCCACACTACGCCGTGAAGCCTATTTTAGCGGAATTGCGCGAGCAATCCGGTGAATTGATCCGAGACACAAACCGGACGGCTCGCGCCGTTCCGCTAAAATTCTGGCCTGGCTTAATGGAATAGGGTTCACGGCGTACCGTGCCACACATTACAAGAGAATCCCAAATCTTAAGTTGAAGAAGTCACTAGGCGATTCTCGCTCACCTGCGACAGCACTTCTGTGCTAATGGGCTCGCTGCGCGCTCGACGCATGCAAAAAGTTTTGCCGATTACTGTTGAAACGGGCTGCGCGGCTATTTTTCGGCGCGCTTGGAACAAGCTTTGCCTCTTATGCACTGGCAAGGCTAAAAAAATTAAGGTTGGTGTAGAGGGGGCAGGAGTTTGGTGTAAAGGTGTCAGTAGTCAATTGTGCCAAGCACTCGCACGGTCGTTCCGGCAATTGACTCCTGTCACCTTTACGCCCGGGAATTGACTCCTGACACCTTTATCTGAATAGTTCCAG
>JBBQRC010000485.1:0-4843 GCA_038215215.1 Pirellulales bacterium | reverse complement strand
TTAGGATCGTACTGAATCGAATCAACCGTCGCCGGGATGCCGTCTTTATCCCGCTTGAAATCAATAATTCTATATTGCTGCTTGTGCCCACCGCCGCGATGCCGACAGGTGATTTTACCCTGATGGTTACGGCCACCCTTCTTTTTCTTGCGGCGTAGCAGCGACTTCTCTGGCTTGGCGCCAACCGTCAACTCAGCAAAATCGCTCACCGAGGCGTTGCGGCGCCCAGCGGATGTTGGTCGATATTGTCGAATTCCCATTTAACTTACCTAACGTCAGCTATTGTTTACGCTGTCCAACCCCAGACGACCCGTTACCAATTAACGATCACCGCCAGCACAACTTAGAAGAAATCAATCCGATGTTCTGAGTTCAGCTTTACGATCGCTCGCTTCCAACTGCTCGTGACCCCAGCCCGCTGCTTGAATCGCCGCGTCTTACCCTTACGCACCTGAGTGCAAACTTTTTCTACCACAACGTTAAACAGTTCTTCAACTGCCCGGCGCACGTCCGTCTTAGTCGCCTGCGGATGAATCTCAAACGCATACTGATTGTGCCGAGCAGCACGATGCACACCCTTTTCCGTTACCAACGGGCGAATGATCACCTGATGTGGCTCGAGTTTCAGTGTGAAACTGCTTACTGTGCGTGCGTGCTTGCTACTCATCTTCGAACCCTAATATCCCAACTTCGGCTTGCTACAACCAACCGCATTGACTAGGCGGCCGCAGTTTCAACCACGGCTTGAGACTTGATCAACTCCAGAGCAGCTTTCGTCAGCAACACCTTGCGCGGACGAATTAAGCAAAGAGCGTTCAAGTCGGCCACTCGGGTGACTGTGACGCCCGGTATGTTGCGGCCACTCAAATGCACATTGGCGGCGTAATCGCTGGTTGCCACCAAGGTCGTCAAACCACTCAATCCCAGCGATTTCAGCACGCTAGCCAATTCCTTGGTCTTAGGTGCCGCCATCTCCAATTGATCGATCACCACCACTTCGCCATCCATCAATTTGGAGGCTATGGCCATGCGCGTGGCGGATCGAATCGCTTTTTTCGGTAGTCGGTAATAAAACGAACGCGGCACCAACTGCATGGCATGACCACCACCGCGACGCTGCGGCGTGCGTCGTGACCCGACGCGAGCGTTACCCGTCCCCTTTTGGCGATACAATTTGCGCGTTGAGCCCGAAACTTCACCACGGCCTTTGGTCTTCTTAGTACCCTGACGTAGATTGGCCAGATACATCACCACCGCATCGTGAAGCAATTGCTTGTTGATCTTAGGTGCGATGGTCGCAGGATCGACGTCGACCTTGCCGACCTCTGCACCACTCGAATTGTAAACTGGTAAAGTAATCATCACGCATTCCAACTGAGGCTTAGCTTCATTTCAACAACTTGATCAACCCGAGGCGAACCCTCAACCAACCTTATTTGTCTCTTGGACGATAACAAACCCGCCCGCTGGACCGGGAACGGCACCAGCGACAAGCAGCAAATTATTTTCGGAGTCAACCCGGGCTACCTTCAAGTTCCGAGAAGTAGTGCGTGTGCCCCCGTAACGGCCAGCCATCTTCTTTCCTTTGAACACACGACCAGGGTAAGTGTTCATGCTCGTACCACCACCGTGGCGATGAACCTTCTTAACACCGTGCGTGGCCCGCTGGCCCTTGAAATTATGACGACGCATTACGCCGGAGAAACCGCGACCCTTACTGGTGCCGGTTACGTCAACGGCCTTCACGCCATCAAGGATGGCCGCAGTGACTGCAGAGCCAACCTCAGCCGCTTCCATTTCACCGCGGAACTCGCGAATGAATTGCTTGGGCTCACAGTTCGGCTTGGCTACCGCCGCCACACCACCAGCAGCCATGCGTTTCGTACGCTTGCTGCCGATCGCGGCTACATGCCCACGCTCACTGCGGCTAGAGAGTCGCCGAGCCTTGTCAAGATAACCCAACTGGACCGCTTGATAGCCATCACGCTCAACGGTGCGAATCTGAAGCACATGTCAAGGACCAACTTGTAGAACCGTCACAGGGACGGCTGTACCGTCTTCCTGGAAAATCTGCGTTGTACCGACCTTGCGGCCGAGAATACCCTTAACCATCATCACATTCCCGTCAAACGCTTGCCGACAAGGACCTGTCTACAGGTTACCCCGCCAGCTTCCGTGTCATATCGCGAGACTCAATTGAAGTAAAACAATAAAAACGAATCACCCTGCGAAGCAACTAGCTACAGGCCGAAGGCAGTCTACCTAGCCGTAGCTTTGATTTTGATATCAACACCGGCTGGCAAGCTGAGCTTGTTGAGCGCCTCGATCGTTCGAGCCGTTGCCTGCTTGATGTCGATCAACCGCTTGTGAGTCCGAATCTCGAACTGCTGGCGCGCCTTCTTGTCGATGTGCGGGCCAGACAGTACGGTGTAACGCTCAATGCGAGTAGGCAGCGGAATCGGCCCATGCACCTCCGAGTGCGTTCGCTTAGCAGTCTCCACAATCTCCTGAGCACTCTGGTCGAGCACTGCGTGATCGTAGGCTTCCATTCGGATTCTAATGACTTCGTGCGAACCAGCCGACACAGTAAACCTCGCAACACCGAGAAATCGTAACTACAGTTGGAATCCAACTTTCCTAAAATCGTGACAGGCGAGGCCCGTCAACCAACTTAAGTTAATTGGAAGCGAGCGAGTTTACGCTTAGGCCCACAGTCCGTCAACTCCAAAGTGATTTGGTCGACTGAATATTTTGCTGAGCTGGGTAACAGCCCGAAAAACTCTAGGATTTACCTTGTCCAGAGCCCTTCAAGTTATGCTCCAATTTCCGTTATGCTTCGATTTAAGCTCCAAGTTAAGGGATTTTTCATGCACATCCAAGCCAATTCCGTATGGAAGTTTGCAACTGCCGGGATGATTAGATTCGGTCGCGGGTGCTCGCTGGAAATTGTCCAAGAGCTAAAAGTCAGCTTGGTTCAAAGGCCGCTGCTGGTCAGCGATCCGATTATCTTGAGTCTACCGACGGTTCAGCTGCTGATTGCGAAGTTGAAGCAGAACGCACTCGAGCCGATCGTTTTTGATGGCTGCGTGCCCGAGCCACCCGTGGCCGTTGCGGAACAAGCGATCGCGGTTGGCAAAATGTCAGGAGCGGACTGCGTCATTGGCATTGGCGGCGGAAGCAATTTAGATGTTGCCAAGATTGCAGCCACCGTCTTGGCGCACGGTGGCAAGCCCGCAGATTACTTTGGGTTCGATCGCATTGCTGGCCCGATTCAGCCGCTGTTCGCTCTGCCGACCACAGCTGGTACGGGGAGCGAAGTATCGCATTCCGCCGTTCTGACCGACGTGTCGGCTGGTATTAAAGTTAGCTCGCTAAGCCGCTGGTTGCGCCCCACCGTCGCGCTAGTGGATCCCGCCCTGACCGATTCCTGCCCACCGCAAGTCACCGCCCACAGCGGCATCGACGCACTCGTGCACGCCATTGAAGCCGCTACCAATCGTGATTTCAGTCAAATGGTCGGCGTCGACGCGCAGTCACGGGCCTATGAGGGTAGCTATCCCGTCACACGACTCCTGGCTGCCGAGGCGATTCGTTTGATTGGCCGCTCTTTGGTCCAAGCCTATCGCGTCCCCACCGACCAAGCAGCTCGCGATGATATGGCCCTGGCGGCCATGCTTGCCGGCATGGCTTTCTCCAACAGTGGCGTGGCTCTGGTGCATGCACTGGAGTACCCAATAGGCGTCCTGACTCACTGTAGTCACGGCGAAGGAAACGGGCTGCTATTGCCGCACGTCATGCGTTTTAATTTGCCGGAGTGCGCGACACGCATGGCGGATGTGGCCAACTGGCTTGGCTGCGAGACCAACGGGCTATCCGCTGAACAGGCTGCCGCACTTGCCATCGACGCCGTAGTGGACCTGCAGCATGCCGTTGGTATTCGCACGCGGCTCAGCCAGCTGGGGATGGAACCCCATCAGCTAGCCGGCGTCGCCGCCAAGGCGTTTCAAGTCAAGCGACTGATGGACGTAAACCCGCGCCGCCCCACCGAGCACGATCTCGTAGAGATTCTCGAGCAAGCTCTGTAGAATGCTCACTGGCAAACCGCTGTTACGTAGATAATTCCAGTGCTTTTCGAATTAGGCCCGTCCATGATCCAGTTCGCCATTGCGTCGCGTCGCTTGCTATCCTGGCTGACGCTATGCTGCTTTGCAGCTTCGTTGAAAGCAGACGAAGGGATGTTTCCCATGAGCGAATTGGCGAGGCTCAATTTGCGTGAAAAGGGGATCGAACTCACCGCCGCGCAACTCTTCAATCCGAATGGTCTGAGCCTGGTTGACGGCGTCTGCCGCGTCAACGGTTGCACCGGCTCGTTTGTCTCACCGCGGGGGCTGATCATTACCAATCATCACTGCGCGTATGAGGCGATCCAAAAGGCCAGCTCGATCGAGCGCGATCTGCTGACCAACGGTTTCAGCGCCCAGTCGCTCGCGGCAGAGATTCCGGCGCCGGATTACGTCGTGCGTGTCACGCAGGGCTATCAGGATGTATCAACTGAAGTTCTCTCCGCCGTCCAGCCCGACATGTCTAACGCCGAACGTAAGAAAGCGATCGAAAAGAGGAGCAAAGAAATCGAGGCCGCCGCGGACAAGACTCAGCCCGCTCTGCGAGCGGAAGTATCCGAGATGTTTGCGGGCAAGACTTATGTGCTGTTCAGTTACACCTATCTGAAAGATGTCCGCCTGGTATTCGCTCCACCGCAAGCGGTCGGTAATTTCGGCTGTGAAGTTGACAATTGGGAATGGCCGCGTCACACAGGGGACTTCTCGTTCCTGCGCACGTACAC
>JBBQRC010000484.1:0-4843 GCA_038215215.1 Pirellulales bacterium | reverse complement strand
TTGGTCTCGAAACTGGATCAGAATTCCGCTTTCATCCCACCGCAACAGTATCAAGAGTTTCAAGAGGTCATCGAACAGCAGTTTGGTGGTATCGGTGTATTGATCGAAGGCCCGCCAACCGTCAAGCGGCTCACCGTGGTCAGCCCCATTCGAAACTCGCCAGCTTACAAGGCCGGGATGCAACCAGGTGATGTGATTTTGGAGATTAATGGCGAGTCGACTGAAGCACTGAAGGCGACTGAGGCCACTGAAAAAATGCGGGGCTTGGTGGGCGATTCCGTGAACCTCAAGATCAAGCACTTCGATGCTCTTGAGCCCACTCAAGTCACCATCACGCGGGCTGAGATTCCAGTTGACTCGGTGTTCGGTGACCACATGAAAGCGGATTCGACGTGGAATTACTTTCTCGAAGAAGATGATCGCATTGCCTACATTCGCGTTTCACTGTTTGGTGAACGGACGGTTGATGAATTTAAAGCGGCTATTGCGACGGTGCGCAAACAAGCAAAGGCTCTCATTATTGACCTGCGTTACAACCCCGGCGGTATTTTGCCCTCCGCGGTTGAAATGTGCGATATGTTCCTGAGCGAGGGAGTCATTGTGAGTACGCGTGGGCGTCGCGGGCAATTTTCGCAAGTTCGTAGTGCCGACGCGGCCATCTCCTTCCCCGCGGATATTCCCATCGTGGTGATGGTCAACGATCAATCCGCCAGTGCCAGCGAGATCATGGCGGCCTGCCTACAAGATGACGGACGAGGGGTGGTCGTCGGCCAACGCTCCTACGGTAAAGGAACTGTGCAACAGGTCTTTGATCTCGAAAGCGATCAAACCGCGCTCAAGTTCACCACCGCTCGATTCTACCGTCCTAACGGTAAAAACATCCATCGGATTGAAGGAATGACCGATGAGGATGAGTGGGGCGTGACACCGGATGCAGGGCTGGCTTTGGCCCTGACCCTCACGCAAGAGCTTTATTTGCAGAAGCGCTGGAACACGCGAGGAGACCCGAGACTAGCCAAAGCGACGGAGCAGCCACCAGCACCAGAATGTGCTGGCGATCCACAACTCAAATTGGCTTTGACCTATCTCAAGTCGAAGCTTCCCTAAGCTTCAGTTTCGCATTTTTGGGAGTGCGGTGATTCATCACCGCTTTGGCTTCCCCTCAACGTTCAGAGCTGCTTGGCTGTTTTCGCGCTGGGTCTCGACCGCTGGGGTGTCATTGCATACACACACGGGTGCTGCAAACGCTTGAAAATGAAAGCTGCGACAAGTCGCAGCAGTCCAAATAGTGCGAAGCTTCCCCAAGCTTCAGGCCGAAACTTGATACCCGACCAGCGCCAATCTACGGCTGGTTTGCGGCCGCCTTAAATTCGGCCAGTTGCCTCGCGACGGCACGTTCGTGAGGTGAATTTTCGACGGCCAATGTTTGAATTTCAATTGCTTTCGTCAACTCACCCGCTGCAAAGTAGCAACGGCCGAGCGTGTCGAGGTAGATGCCTTCATTGGGTTGTAATTCCAGCGACCGCTCACTCAACTCGATCGCCTCTTGTGGGCGCTGATTCGTTTTTGCCAGCAGCCACGCCAACTGATTACAGCTATGGGCAAGGTCATAAGCTATGGTTGCTCGGGTGAGCCGAGACGCGTTGGCCAATTCACGTTCCTTTTCCATGATTTCGGTCCGATACTCGTCGAGCATCTTGCGGACGTTTTCACGATAGAAGGAGTCGCTAACACCGGGCTCTTCGAGTGCATGCAATTCGATCAAAATGTCGGGGTTTTCGCTGCTGTGCTTAAAGGCCTGCTCAAGAAATTCACGTGCCTGAGTCTTGTTCCCACTGCGTGACTCGGCCAGTCCGGCGTAGAATTTTTCGTTACTGCGAAGGTATTCGATGTCTCCGCTTTCGCTGTGGCTGAACTCCAACTTCAATTTTTCCGCGTCCGCGGGTCGTTTTTCCAGTTTTGTTAGAAATGCGCGGATGACCTCTGCGGCTTGTGAGAATTCTTGCTCGTCGTAAAATAAGGCGGCGAGCCGGATGCGGATACGAGTCTCTCGTCGCAACTCCAATTCACCTTCGAGAGCCTTGACGAGCTCTTGTCTTGCCCAGTCGAACATCCCGCGGGCTTTCAGCGATTCGACGATCGATTCGCGATAGTTGGAAACAGAGGCCTCGGGTGAGAAGTTGTTCGGCAGTAGTGCCCCCTGGCGCTGCATTGCCTTGACCACTTTTTCACGAATGCTATCACTGGCTTTGTCTGCAGTTGCCTGCGCCTTAACTGCGTCCCCCAGCTTCAAATAACTTTCGGCTAACAGGTATGCCAATTCTGGTTCTGTAGAAAACAATTCGGGCTGGCGATCGGCCAGTTGTTCGACCAGTTCTGGCATCTCCGACTCTAAGGCCCACATCACCATCTCGCGTGTGTGTAACGAGAGGTTTCCGATGATGTCCAAACTGGCTCGCTGAATAGCGATTGCCAGACTGCGCTGACCATGCTCTGTTAACCAGGTCCCCACCCAGCGATAAAGTTTCAGGGCGATCTTCTTACTTGATTCATTGGGGTTTTGTTCCAGCAACCGATGTTCATCTTTCGTGTAATCTTCCCAGGCGTCGGCCATGGACGAACCATTCTCAACCCCAAGGAGCATTGATTGTACCCAACGGCAGCCAGTGCGGTCACTCTTCCCCAGTACGCCATGGATAGCCGGTACGAAACTACTTCGTTGCTTGCCACCCAGACTTAATAGCGCATCCATGAGGTAAAGTGCGGCGGACTTTGAAAGGCGCTCGGAACTTTCAAACCGGGTCAAGCGGCACAGAGCGAGCAACGCGTTGGCTGACTTATCCTTTGCCAGACTTTGCATCGTCGTTTCGCGTTCGGAATCCTTCTGCTCGTTGTAATCTTCCAGCACCTGTCGCACGGACAGACGATCAGATTCCAGCCACCATGTTACATTTTGGCTGCGCACCAAATATTCGACGGCGGCGCTTACCTGAACATTCGGGTGATTGCGAGCTTCTCGCAGTTGTTCAAAAGCAGCCAAACCGATTCGAGTGAGTTCGAGTTCGGCGGCGTGACGACGCTGAAAACTGGGGGCTCCCAGTTGCTCGATTAACGCGGCCACGCGACGCTGCAGAGCCGCGGTGTTGGAGTCGAGATCACCACTCGGCTGGGCCGCCTCCTGCGCTGCCAAGTCCACATGCTGAGGGAGCGATTCGCGGTCAGGCACTGGTTTCGCCGTTTGAGCCGCCAGTTGGTTCGCACATAGCCAACCAACCAGCAACCATCCGGCACATTTCCACCCGATGCCTGGTGTCGAACTAGCCTGACCGCGATACGTGAACATGAAGAAAACCTCTGAGAGCCTGTCCGAAAAGGGGTCTGACCCTTTGGAGGCGATTCGATTTCATTGGTTTTTTCTGCTCGCCGGAGAGGGTCAGACCCCTTTTCGGACAGGCCTTACCTATTTGGCGGCCAATTCTTTTTCGATGGCGCCGATCACTTCTGGCGCATCCGGTTTTGTTGGGGGAGCAAATCGATTGACCAATTGTCCTTGGCGATTGATTAGGAATTTCTCAAAATTCCAACCCACCGGTCCTTTGCCTTTTGGCGGAGCATCTTGGGCCGTTAAGAACTTGTACAGTGGGCAGGCCCCATCTTTGTTCACATCCACCTTTTCAAACATGTCGAAGGTGACACCATAGTTCTTGGTACAGAACTCGGAGATCTCCTTCGCGCTACCTGGTTCTTGCGCGCCGAATTGGTTGCATGGGAAGCCCAGGATAACCAAACCTTTGTCCTTGTATTTTTCGTATACCGCCTGAAGTTCCGTGTATTGCGGTGTCAGACCGCATTCGCTGGCTACATTGACGACCAAGACCACCTTACCAAGATACTTTTTCAGATCGGTATCTTTGCCGTCGAGCGATTTCATGGTGTAGGAAAGCGCTGGGCTGTCCTCTTTTCCATCCGCACCAGAGACTGAATTCATCGAGCACATCCCTAACAGAGCGAGAGTGATTGAAAGTGATAATCCGCGAAGCATGTTGAACCTTACGTGTAAATAGGTAGGAAACGAAGTAGACGGACTCGAGGTTATGTTAGGGTTTAGCCAAGGTTCAGGGTTACTGTCTTGGTTTCAAGGTAGGCCCGCAAGCCCTCTTCGCCCATTTCGCGACCTTGTCCAGACATTTTGAAACCTCCAAACGGCGCAGCGGCATCGAAGACATCGTAGCAGTTTACCCAAATTGTTCCTGCCCGCACGCGTCGGGCGAAATCATGGGCCTTGTTCACGTCGCGAGTCCACACCGCGGCGGCCAAGCCGAAGCATGTTTGGTTAGCCCGCTGGATCAGTTCGTCCCATTCGCTAAATTTCAGGACGCTCATGACTGGCCCGAATATTTCGTCCTGAGCGATCGCCATGTTATCTGTAACGCCATCGAAAATCGTGGGCTGGATGAAATAGCCACGATCGCCAAAACGGTCGCCACCGACGATGCACTGAGCACCTTCGGCATTCCCTTTGACGATGTAAGACATGATCTTGTTGAACTGATCCTGATCGACTTGAGGGCCTTGTTCGGTATCGATCGACAGCGGATCACCCAGTTTCCGGGAGGCCGCTCGCTGCCGCAATTTTTCGACAAACTCACCGTGCACCTTATCTTGTACGAACACGCGGCTGCCCGCACAGCAACACTGGCCTTGATTGAAGAACAGGCCGAAGTTGGCGCCGTCGGCGGCTGCATCCAGATCGGCGTCCGCCAGGATCACGTTGGGGCTTTTCCCCCCCAATTCGAAGGTCAGGCGTTTGAGCGTGTCGGCCGCCTCGCGCATGATGATCTGC
>JBBQRC010000483.1:0-4844 GCA_038215215.1 Pirellulales bacterium | reverse complement strand
GGCGCTACGGGTGGATTGACCAGCAGATTGCCAATGACCAACAGCTTGCTGCTGCACCGGTCGTCCGAGCTCTTCACCGCGGCCTGCAAACCAGAGAACTCCTTCGCCGCTGCCGGAGATCGCTATGAGCCAGGCCTGATGTCGGGCGGCGCAGATCAAATCGCCTATACCATCTTGATTGACATCAATAAACTGCTGAATCGTCCACGGTCGACTCTCGTTGGTTAAACCAAAACTCGTTTCGGCTAAATGCGCAGGAGACGTGGGGTTTAGATATCCCGGTGATTGAGCTAGCGGTGGCGCTGTCTCAGGTGACAGCTTCAAGGACCAACTTACCGGTGGCCCCGTTCGCCGGTGGACAGTTATTCCGTCCTTGTTCCATACGGCAATCGCGTACTCAGCACCCAGGTCAAAGACGTCGTAAGAGTGCTCAATCGGTTGCTCTGTCATCAGCCATTGATCGGTCACGTTAACGCTGTATTTAGCATCGCTGCGTCCGCGCTGGAGATCAACTGCAAAGGATTGACTAAGCGTTCCCTTGGCTGAAACGTGAACGTTGTACGCACCGGCTGCCAAATTTGCGGGGTTTTGCATGGGCAGTGTTTCCGTGCGGACCATCTCACCAGTTGCGTTCAAAATCTCGGCAACCAGTGGCGGGTTGGAGGCATTTAAACTTAAGGCAGACATGTTCCAAGACTTGTAACTGCTCCAGCCCAGCCACGATGTCAGTGTTACCACCAAGGTAAGAGTAGCCGCGGTGGCGACTTGCGAGAGGCTTTGTCGATGCTGCTTCAACCAGCGTGTCGCCTGCTCAATCGCGCTCGCGCGACGGGCTTGAATCGGTCTTTCCTCCAGTACCGCGCGCAAGTCGGCTGCGAGTGCCGCCGCCGAGGTATAGCGCTGCTCGGGTTCTTTAGCCAAGCATTTCATGACGACCGTTTCCATGTCGCGCGTAACTATCGGGTTGAGTTGCCGGATCGGCTTGGGTTCGTCTGCTAAAATGTGCTGTATGACATCATGCGCCATCTCTCCAGGAAAAGCCGGATGGCGCGTCAGCAGCTCGTAGAGCGTCGCGCCCAGACTAAATAAATCACTGCGATGGTCAATGCGCTTGGTAGATGCCCGCGCGTGTTCCGGGCTCATGTAGCGTGGAGTACCCAGCAGCATGCCGGTGAGGCTCAGGGTGACGTCGTCTAAGCGACGGGCCAGACCAAAGTCGGTTAACCAGAGACGCTGGTCTTTATCAAGAATCAGGTTGGAGGGTTTCACATCGCGGTGGATAACGCCACGCTGGTGCGCGTGTGCCAGTGCCTCGGCTGCTTGCAATCCCCACAGGGCGACAGCCGAAACAGGAATTGCCGCACCCTTGTCCGCGATGACCTCGGCGAGATTTCGCCCCTCAATGAATTGCATGGCGTAGTAATTCACACCATGTTCGCTACCCACGGAGAAAATGGGGACGATGTTCGTATGATGCAGCGTGGCCACCGTTTCCGCTTCACGTTGAAACCGCTCCAACGCATCGGCTTCGGAAACACTCGCGAAGCGAAGAATCTTGAGTGCCACGCGCCGCCCGAGCGAAAGCTGGACGGCTTCGAAGACGGCCCCCATGCCTCCGCGGCCTACCTCGCGAACAAGGCGGAAATCGCCAAATTGCTGCTGCGTTGGCGATGTCGCTTGCGCAGCATGCAGAAAATCCAGACCAGCCAGACAGGCGTCCAGTTGCTCCGCCAGATTGGGATGCTTGGCCAACAGCGCTTCGCGGCTTGGGGCAGTGCCCAATTTTAGTGCCATCAAATACTCGTCTAACACGCGGACCACGTCATTCGCTGCACAATACAACTGTGTTTCCGCAGTGCCTGGATCAAAGGCCGCCTGCTGTTCGTTACTTTTGATATTTGTGTCTTTCATTCCACTCTCCAGCCGCCCGTGCGTGACTGTATCTATGATACTATCGACCGGCCATCACTGGAGACGACCGCTCCACAACCGGTCGAACTCTTGGCCCCTAATTACTGAGTACCGGCTCAAGACCGCTGCGCAACGCAGTTTTCCCACGCACCGCCAAAATTTCTTGTGCAGGCAGCGGAGGGGAATTCTACTGCCACCCAGCGCAGCCAGCAGTGACCATTTTAATGATTCGCTTTTCACACCAGCCGGTGATAGAATGTGGCACCCTACCAACCCAATTGGCCCTGAGAATTTCGACGCAAGAACTACCGGCAGCAACTCAATTGGTTTGCACGTTAGTGCCCATCGGTGCTTCAACTTACCAAAGCCAAATGAGCAGCGCCGTCGAGATTGCTCCTGATTCCTAGAGGAGACGTTATGCACTCCCTCATTCGCTCGCTGGTTTTCCTAATCTTCAGTTCTTGTTTGCACGCCGAACAACCCAATATCGTGCTGATCATGGCCGACGACTTGGGTTACGAGTGCATCACTGCGAACGGAGGTGAATCCTATTTGACACCCCACTTGGACCGGTTAGCGGCGTCCGGCATGCGCTTTGAAGAGTGCCACGTGCAGCCGTTGTGTACGCCGACGCGCGTTCAACTGATGACCGGCCAGTACAACATCCGCAACTACCTTAACTTCGGAACGCTACGGCGCAGCGAAGTTACGTTCGCTCAGTTGCTAAAGCGAGGTGGCTACGCTACGGGCATTTGCGGCAAGTGGCAGCTTGGTCATGAAGTAGACTCGCCGCAACATTTTGGTTTTGAAGAGTCTTGCCTGTGGCAGCAGACGCGTCGACCGCCTCGTTACGCCAATCCTGGTCTCGAATACAACGGCGTTGAAAAAGACTTTGCTAACGGTGAATATGGTCCCCGGCTGGTCAACGACTTTGCGCTCGACTTTATCACGCGGCACCAACATCAGCCGTTTTTCCTCTATTATCCAATGATCCTCACGCATGATCCCTTTCAGCCAACGCCTGATAGCCGCGATTGGGACCGCAGCAGCCAGGGTGAAAATAAACAGAAGGATGTCAAACATTTCGCAGACATGGTGGCCTACATGGATCAGATGGTAGGACGCGTGGACGCGAAACTGGACGAGCTGGGCATCCGCGACAATACGCTGCTCATATTCATTGGGGACAATGGAACACATCCCACGATCACCAGCCGTTTTCAAGGTGCAGAGTTCAAGGGGGGCAAGGGCCAAACCACACATCGTGGACATCACGTTCCCATGATCGTCAGTTGGCCGCAAGTCATGACGCAGGGACGTGTCAGCAACGATCTGATCAGCGGCGCAGACTTCCTACCAACTATCTGCGATGCCGCTAGCGTTAAGTTGACTGCCAAAGTGGACGGTGTTAGCTTTCTGCCACAGCTTCGTGGCGAGTCGGGAACGCCGCGAGAATGGCTGTATAGCTGGTACTCTCCGCGGCAACAGGCGGATCTCACCGTCCGCGAATTCGCCTTCGATCATCGCTTCAAACTTTACCGCACTGGCGAATTTTATGATTTGACCTCCGATCGCGAAGAAAAACGGCCGCTCGCAGTGGCGGAGCTTGGTGGTCAAAGTGCAGCGGCTGCGACAAAGCTTCGAGCGGTTCTGGACCAATTCGCTTCTGCCCGCCCTTCAGAACTTGACCTGCAATTCGAGTCCTCGTTAAAGGCCCAAAGGCCGAAACAGCCAAAAAAGAAAGCCCAGTAAAAGGACCCAAGTAGATAGTGCCAAGTGATTTTCAGCCTGTGAATCGCCTGCTGCGCAGTGACGGTGCTATCAAATCATCTTAGAGGAAACGTAATCATGCGCACGACGTTCTGCTGGCCGTTGCTCGTAGCCCTTCTGCTAATCCCAGGGTTGACCACCCGCGCGGCCCAGCCCAACATTATGATTTTTTTGGTCGATGACATGGGAGTGATGGATACGTCAGTTCCCTTTCTTACCAATGAGGCCGGCCAGCCGCAGACATATCCATTAAACGAATACTACCGTACGCCAAGCATGGAGCGACTGGCTGCGAGCGGGATTCGCTTTAATAACTTTTGCGCTATGAGCGTCTGCTCGCCGACGCGCATCTCGATCATGACGGGGCAAAATGCAGCCCGCCATCGCACGACAAATTGGATTAATCCAGACGTTGACAACGCCGGTCCGCAAGGACCGCCCCAATGGAATTGGCTGGGGCTGAAAAAAGGTGCGGTCACTCTGCCCGGTCTGCTAGAAAGCCATGGCTATCGCACTATTCATGTTGGCAAGGGTCATTTTGGTCCCCGCAAGGCGGAAGGGGCCAATCCGCTTAACTTAGGATTTGATGTCAATATTGGAGGGGCCTCCATCGGGGCACCAGGTAGCTACTACGGACAACAAAATTTCGATCGCCCCGCTAATGCCAATGGGAAAGGCAAAGGGACAGACCATGCCGTGCATGGCTTGGAAAAGTACCATGGCCAAGACATCTTTCTCACCGAGGCGCTGACGCGCGAAGCCAAACTGCAAGTGAGTGAGGCAGTGAAAGCAGAGCAGCCGTTTTTCCTCAATTTCGCGCATTATGCCGTCCACGCTCCCTTCAACTCTGATCCTCGCTTTGCGGCAAATTACAAGGAGAGCGGCAAACCCCAGCCCGCGCAGGCTTTTGCGACGCTGATCGAAGGGATGGACAAGTCGCTCGGCGATATGCTCGACCATTTCGAAGCGTTGGGGGTGGCCGATAACACGCTGATCTTTTTCCTCGGCGATAATGGTTCGGACGCACCGCTGGGCGATGAACATGCAGTTGCCTGCGCTGCGCCCCTGAGAGGCAAAAAGGGATCGCATTACGAGGGGGGCATGCGCGTGCCCTTCATCGCCTCTTGGGCAAAATCGAACTCCGACAGCCCTCAGCAGCAGCG
>JBBQRC010000482.1:0-4852 GCA_038215215.1 Pirellulales bacterium | reverse complement strand
CCAGCCCGATCAGGTACCTGACGATTTACCTCCTAACATCGTTTCCGCCACATACCTGCCCCTCTCGAAATTGTTGCCGCATTGTGCCGCAGTCGTTCATCACGGGGGGGTGGGGACGACGAGTCAATGTTTGGCGGCGGGACTTCCTCAGGTCGTACTGCCGATGGCCTTTGATCAATTCGATAACGCCGAGCGGGTGATGCGGTTGGGTTGTGGATCTTGGCTGCCCATGCAGAGGATAAATGTGGTTAAGTTGATCGCTCACCTCCAGCAGTTACCGCGCACGGCGAGCTTATGTACCAAAATCGCACAGCGACTTGGTGGTCCGAGGGATGCCACTCAGCGTGCGGCTGCGGCGATCGTTCGGTTGCTCGCCTAGCCAGTAGTCCTACCCACCGCACCGGACTTGGTTAAAATCTCGTTCAGGTGCTTTCTTCAAAGCACACGACTTCTGGACGCCCGAAACTAAGGAGCATTGGATGCCAACAACGAGATCCCCGTTGCGTATCGTGATTGTTGGCGGAGTAGCTGGAGGCGCGACTGCGGCCGCTCGAGCGCGCCGTGTCGACCCCACCGCCGAGATTACCTTGGTGGAGAAAGGCCCGGTGGTTTCGTTTGCTAATTGCGGCTTGCCCTATCATCTAGGTGGCGAAATCGAGCAGCGACAAAAATTGCTAGTGGCCTCGGCGGATTTATTTTGGAGTCGATTTCGAATTCACGTGCGGACCGAACACGAAGTAACGTCTATCGATCGCGCTAACCGTACGATTTCGGGGCGCCGTGTGTCGGAGGCTTCGGCGGCGGGTGAGCTTTTTGAAATACCCTACGACCGGCTGATTTTGGCTACCGGCTCGGAGCCCCTGCGACCTGATTTCTACGACGCGACCGCAGAGAATTTATTTCAACTCTGGACGTTGGGTGACATGGACCGTATCCTCTCCGACCTGCATCACCATCCCTGCCGACGCGCGGTGGTCATCGGTGCCGGCTTCGTGGGCTTGGAAGTTGTTGAGCAGCTGGTACGCCGCGGTATCGATGTCACACTCGTCGAGCGTCTGCCCCAAGTTCTTGGCCCGCTGGATGCCGAACTCGCCCAATTGGTCCAGGAAGAACTCATCCAACAGCAAGTCGGCCTGCGGCTGAATGCTGCGGTGGCCGCGCTGGAGCGTGAACATCAGCGTATCAGCGCGGTACGGTTGAGTTCGGGTGAGTCCATCGCCACGGACTTAGTCATCGTGGGGGCGGGGGTACGTCCACGCACGCAGTTGGCTGTACAAGCCGGTTTGACGCTCGGTCAAGCTGGCGGTGTAGCCGTCAATGAGTTCATGCAAACGGATGACCCAGTCATCTATGCGGTGGGCGACATGATCGAATACCATCACGGGGTGCTCGACAAGTCGATGCGCATTCCACTGGCTGGACCAGCCAATCGTGCTGGGCGAGTCGCAGGCACCCATGCAGCATCGGGCCAGTCTTCCCCCATGGGCTCGGTTTATGGCACCAGCATCGTCCGCGTCTTTGGCCTGACCGCCGGTGTGACCGGGTTGAATGCGCGGGCGGCGCGAGGGGCGGGCCTTAACTTTCATGTGGCGACAATCCAAGCACCCCATCACGCCAGTTACTTCCCAGGCGCGAAAAACCTGACGCTGAAGATCATTTATGACGCGGTTGACGGCAAACTAATTGGCGCTCAGGCGGTGGGGGCGGCCGGCGTTGACAAGCGGCTGGATGTGATCGCCACAACGCTGCATTTTGGTGGGACCATCGACGACTTGGCAGACTTGGATTTGGCCTACGCACCTCCTTTCGGATCTGCTAAAGACCCCATCCACATGGCTGCCTTTGTGGCCGAAAATGATTTGCGTCAAGCTCCTGCGTTGATGCCCTTTGACAGCTCGCTCGACGGCTTCCAGGTGCTCGACGTACGGACTGCGGCTGAGATCGAAAAATTACCTTTGCCGGGCGCGATTCACATTCCGGTGGACGAATTGCCGACTCGTTGGCAAGAACTCGACCCGCAGCAACCGACTGTGACTGTGTGCCACTCCGGCAAGCGAGCGCACATTGCCGCCTGCTGGCTGCAAGGACACGGTTTCGACAACGTCAAAAATCTTAATGGCGGCATGTCGATTCGACGTCTCAGTCAACCTTAACCATGAACTGGCTCAACAAAGAGCTGCCTTAACAAAGAGCTGCCTTAACAAAGAGCTGATTGCGTACGCAACTGCTGCCCACGTCGGGGCAAGTCACATAAGTTGGATTTTGAGGAGTCTAGTATGCCCATCTATGAATTTTACTGTCGCGATTGCCACACCATCTACAACTTTTTCGCGCGCCGCGTGGACACGGAGACGATCCCCAAGTGCCCCAAACATGGGAAGCACAAATTGCAGCGCCAGATGTCACGCTTTGCCATTTCGAAAGGGCGGGCTGAGTCGCCTGAGGGTGCGGCACCAGAGCCAGATTTTGATGACGAAAAAATGGAACAAGCCATGATGCAGATGGCGGGCGAAGTTGAAGGGATGGATGAAGAAGATCCCCGCGCCATGGCGCGTATGATGCGCAAACTGATGGATACCACAGGCATGCGCATGGGTGATGGCATGGAAGAAGCGATGCGTCGGATGGAGGCTGGCGAGGATCCCGACAAAGTGGAAGAAGAGTTAGGGGATGTACTCGACGGTGAAGATCCATTCTCGACCGGAGAAGGTAAGCTCAAGGGGCTGCACCGACGAATGACCGAAGCCCCCATTGTCGATGACGAAGTGTACGACATGTAAGCGGTTAGCCGACCATCAGCATTCTCCCCAAATGGTCACCGTGGCAGCTAGATCATTTAGTAGTGAGGTGGCTTTTCTTGATGCGGATCAAACGACTCTTTGCGCTGGTCCCGCAGCAGCTTGATTTGATCCTCCAATCTCAGCAGCACTCGTTCGTAGCGCATTAATTGCTGCGTGTGCTCCACCACAACTTCATTCAATTGCTCGCAAATACGCTGTTGGTGAGCAAGCTGAATTTCAAGTTCAGTGACACGTTCGGCTAACCGCTGTCTGTCATCGATCACAGTCACCTCAAATCTTGGGTAGTCTTGATGGTTACGCCTGGCCAATGCTAGCTATCGCTGAGCAGGGTCTGGCTGGTGGCTATTGTAGGCTCTGGGCATTAATTCCCCAATTCGCTTTGGAATTTCCGCTCAGCGTAAACCACCGTGACGGTTCTGTCGATCTACAGAGGAGTACCACTCTTTCTATGCGGCCCCGCTCTTCTCGGACAGTTTACGAGGGGAGTCTGAGAAGGCAGGATAAAAAATCGCTATGCAAGCAATAAGTGATCGCCTTGAGGCCTATTTAAACCTGCTGACGCTCCACTGTGCAGAGTGGTCAGAGTGGATCGCCGAACAAGAGCAAGCGGTGATTCAGTCCGACTTCACCCGGCTGAACCAGCTCATCGCTTCAGCCGATCAACTGCTGGCACATGTTCGAGAGCTTCATCAAGAGCGCTTACAGATCTTGAGCGAAGCCAACGCAGCGGGCATTTCAGCAACGACGCTGCTAGAAATTGCTCAGACGTTACCGAGTTGGTCAAGTGCTGTCCGGCGGGAGCGAATGTGGGCGGCCCAACGGCACATCGAACATCTCAAACGCTTGCACTTGGCGATCTGGGTGCTAATTAGCCACTGCGAGCGGTTTGCCGACGAGTCGATGCAAATTTTTGGCCGCGGCCATGTAGAGGCGAGCGTGTACACCGCGTCAGGCCAGGCGGACACAAGTGGCGGTCAATTACTCGACACCAGCGCCTGACGCTGAGTTCGATCTGAGAACTCATTGACGACTAAAAGCAAAATTAGACTATGTCGCTATTCTCGACGATTCAATCATCCGCCAATGCGCTTCAGGTCAATCAGATTGGCTTGCAAGTTGTCAGCAATAATGTGGCCAACGCCAATACACCTGGCTATATTCGCCAAGAATTGGTGCAGAACACCGGTCCATCGGTGCTCGTCGGGGGCGTAGTCCTCGGTTACGGCGTCAGGGCGACTGGCGTGAAGCAGCAATACGATCAATTTACTGCCGAACAACTTCGTACGACTTCAAGCGACCTAGCCAGAAGCAAAACGCTGGATGATAACTACCGTCAGATCGAAGATCTCTTCAACGAGCTGACGAGCAATGACATCAGTTCCAAGCTATCGAATCTTTCGAGTAGCATCCAAGATGTACTCAACCAACCGGGTAATGAATCCTTGCGTCGACTGGTTGTCGAGCAGGGTAAGGGCCTAGCGTCTGGCATACGCAAGATTGATACCCAACTGCAAGATCTCAAAGCGCAAACGAATCAGCGTATTCAAAGTGCTGCCTCTGAGATTAATCGTCTCAGTAGCGGCATCGCCAAGCTGAACGGTCAAATCGTTCAGCTTGAGGGAGGAGGTGCCGTTAATAGTGACGCAGTTGGATTGCGCGACCAGCGCGAACAGCTGTTGAATAGCTTGTCAGAAATCGTCGACATCCAAACTTCTGAGCAGGTGAGCGGTGCGACCACGGTATTCGTGGGAGGGGACTATCTGGTAGCCGATGGCATCCAGCGTCCCGTTAACGTTAAGCTGAACACGAGTGGGGATAAATCGTTTCTGGAGGTTCGCTTGGTGGATACCGATTCGCCATTGCAAGTGTCCAGCGGCTATCTCAAAGGACTCTATGACTCCCGTGATCTGGCAGTGGGGAAAATCTCCACGGGTTTGGATTCATTCGCGCAGACGTTGATTGGGCAGTTCAATTCGCTCCATACCCAAGGGCAAGGCTTTACGGGCTTTCAAGATGTGACCGGCACCTACCCGGCCGACGATACGACTGCA
>JBBQRC010000481.1:0-4854 GCA_038215215.1 Pirellulales bacterium | reverse complement strand
TCGATCGCGTTCGAGACGATGAGCCTGGCACAGACACGGTGATGCGAGGCATGGAACGCCTGCACGACATCTGTGCCTGCTGGCGAAGTTTCGGGCCAAAATCAAAACTGGCTAGCGCCTGACTTGTGTATAACAACGAGGGTTGAAACCACCGGCAAAGGATGTGCCAGCCCTACGGGCTTAAGAACGGTCCGAAAAACAATTGCGAACGAAAATCGCATTAAAACAAAATAGCTAAACTGCTGTTTGTCGCACAGCCCAGGCAGAGCCTCGGAGACAGTGCATTCCAAGGCAGGAGCCTTGGAACGAGAGTTCAGAGGTGGCGTTTGGCGAGAAGTGTCAAAACTTGGTTGCAATCTGGCAGTAGCGTAGTGATTGCCGCTATCATTGGGAATGTTGACGTCTCGAGCGGGCGAAAGTTGCAGGAATCGAAAAGTGACCGGTACAGAAAAGATTCATGAAATTCGTAAACTCCTGAGGGGCGTTCACTTTCGCCAACGGCAGGCGCGCGGCTTGGATTGCCTAGTTCGAGGTGCGGTGGCTGGTGGAGTCGGTGCAGTGTCAATCGAGGTTGCCAGGCTCTGCGGTGCGCCGGTGGCTCAGGCTTGGCCTTGGCTGGCCTTGTTCGCCGCCATGATGGCGGCAGGAGTGATCGGGGTCATGCTGCCGGTCAGTTGGCGGTCCACGGCGCAGTTAGTGGATCAGCACTATCGGATGAAAGATAGTACGGCGACGGCACTCGAGTTTGCGGAGCGCAACACGCAAGATCCGTTTGTCCATTTGCAACTGGCGGAAACGATTCAGTGTCTGCATCGCATCCAGCCCGCAGCGGTGGTGCCACTGCGCGTGCCCAAGCTTGCACCGGCGGCCGTCGCACTATGTCTGGTGCTGATTAGCCTGCCGTTCCTTCCGCAAGCTCCCGCGGCGGCAGTAGCCTTGGATACCGGTCTGCAGCAAGTTGTTAACGGGCAGGCTGAGACGCTGGATAAAACGATGGTGGAAGAACTGCGTGAATTGGCTGAACAAACCGATGACCCAGAGCTGCAGGAGTTGGCCGCCGAAATCGAGCGGCTCGTCGAAGAGCTGAAGCAGCCGAACGTCGACCAACGCGAGGTGCTCGCCAAGCTGTCAGAAATGCAGCAGGCCTTGACGAAAGCGCTTGAACAATTCAACCCGGAAAAGACGGCAGCCGATCTGCAAGAATTGGCCGCGGCTTTGGAATCTGCCCAAGCCCTGCAAGCGATTTCCGAGGCACTCAAAGAGGGCAACTATGACAAGGCGGCAGAGCAGTTGGAAAAGGTCGATCCGAACTCGTTGAGTCGCAAGGAAAAAGACGCAGTCGCGGACAATTTGAAGAAGTTTCGCGAGAAGCTGGCAGCGGGTAGGGAAGGGAAACTCTCCGAGGGTGCTCAGGACATGCAACAGGGACTCGAAAAAGAAAACCCTACGCAGTTTGACGAAGGTGCCAGCAAGGCGGCCGCTGTTTTCAAATCGCAGGCTCTGAAGAAGTCGATTAGTAACTCACTGAATTTGCAATTGAATCGCCTGTCGGAGAGTAAGGGCGCCCACCAAAGTCAACGTATGGCGGGTGGGGCGCCCAAGAAGAGCGAAGAATCCTCCACGAAGATAGGCAAAGCGGCCGCCAACAAGCCTCTAGGTGATGAAGCTACGAAACTGGATTCGCAACGACGTCAAGAATCGATCACGGGCGTTCAGGGTGAGGGGCAGTCCGAACGTGAAACCAGCCAATCCCCGGACGGAGATCAAGACGCGGCTCGCAATTATCAGAAACGCTACACGGAATTTCGTAAGGCAATGGAAGAGGTACTCGAAAATGAACCTTTGCCGATGGGGCATCGAGAGACCGTACGCAAGTATTTTGAATCCATTCGCCCCACCGCACAAGACGCAACTGAGTAGTTCACCTTATTGACGATGCTGGGCAAATGAGCAACCGCTGATCACCGCCTGGCGTGATCCAGCCCATCCTGCCCACGATCGTTTGATCCTCACGCCACATGCGGCCTTCTATAGCGAAGAGGGGCTACTCGACATGCGTCGCAAAGGATCAGAAAATTGCCGCCGAGCGCTTACCGGTGCAACGATTCGTAATGTTATCAATGACGGAAAGAGGGAATCAGGGCTGGGCTAAAAATTGATTCGTTAACTCACCATTTTCTCTGTTCCACAACAACACTTTGCCCTGTTGTGTGCCAGCGGCAATGATGTTTCCCTGAATCGAAACCGCTGTGATCCACTGCGAGGCTGGCCCAGCAAGTACCTCCGACTCGACAATTCGCGTCACCTCTTTTTGTTTGGGCTTGCCATCGGTATTTTTGCCATCTGCGACTTCGTCTTGCACAATCCGACAGTGTCGAAGTTTATTCCCTGCCGGTACAAATAGATCTGCGTCTGCGGTAGCAAAGCGTTGCAAATATCTCGGTAGGCCCGATCTCTCCGCCAAAACGCGATCGCTATCGTCGCCAACCATCGCGCGTAATCGACCTGTTTCATCAAGTGTTATCGGTCGATTGTCGGCGAAGCCTGCTCCACCCACCGCGCGTTCGTGTCGATCGTAGCTGGCGGCGAGCTCGTTTTTCGCAGTGTCGAACAGCTTGGCAGTGCGATCTCGGGAGGCCGTTTCCAGTTGGTCGCCGTTGGCTGACCAAGCCACGGCGAGAATCGTATCGGCATGCGGAGTGAACTTGAACTTCGACTGTAACGACAAATCGCCGTAGCTTAGTGCGACCAGTTGCAAACTCCCGTCATGACCGGCAATGGCCAAGCGACTGGCGGTAGGTGAAAAGGCAAGATCCGATGCCACGTCAGCCGTGGCGGGGAGCGTTAATCGGGGAAGTGTTGTGTCATCGAGCGAAACAAGTTCCACGACTCCACGTTCTCCTGGAGTGCCACTTGAGACCGCAAGAGTGCTTCCGTCGCGGCTTAGATCCAACGCGACCACATGCGCGCCCTCCACCGGAATACGACCGATGAGCGCTCCGCTCTCGATGTCCCAACGTGTCAGCTCTGCGTAGCCCGCGACAATGATCTCGTTAGAGCGCGAGCGGATCGCCAAGTCATGAATTGCGATTGGCTGCGGATAGTGTTCTGGAGCAACGACGCGCGTGGTCGTCGCCAGCTCGATAAGTGGTCGATCTCGATCTGTTTTAGTCAGGGGTGCGCCGGCCTCAATCCAGGCTCGCATGGCTGCTAGCTGAGTTGACGACAGAGCTGGGGCATCTACGGGCATGCGCTCGCCAGGGTCGGCGGTCGTCAACCTGCGCCACAGCTCGCTGCGGACGACTTCACCGGGAGTAATGACCACGGCTTCCGAATCGCCTGCCTTCAGCAAGTTGTTGAAAGATGCTACGGAATAGCCTCCCTCCGTTTTCTCGCCGCCATGACACACCAAACAGTGCGTTACCAACGAGGGTGCGATCTGGTCACGAAACAGCTTTTCCGCACTGGCAACTGAACTGGGAGTTTGTACCGACTCGATCGCTGTTTCCTGAGCTAGACACGCTCCCGCGGTTGCCAACCAGCCTATCAAGGATCCCAAAAATAGTTGCATGCACTTATTTCCGTGGTTCAGTCCAACGGAAGCATTGCAGAAGAAATAGCTAACGCTGGATTCTCGCAGGCTCTCCGGAAACAAGGAAATAGAAAGCAAACGCATGGAACAGACAACTTTTAAATGGAGCGGGCGGAGTGGACACTATTATCATACTCGATCCGCCATGGTTGTTTTCCCGCGCAAAACGCTCGATAATCCGCTCGTACTCCGTTGCCAGGCATTGTACTTCCGGGCATCCGATTCTGCGATTTTCCGATTCTGCGATTTATCAATGTTCGATGTTCGATGTTTTCATGTTCTCGAGGACTAAGCTCATGATGTCCGTTGTTCATCGCTGGCTCATTGGCCTGCTGCTTTTGCTCACGCCAAATCTTGGCTTGGCTGAGGATTTGACCTGTTTAGCCAGCGAGACAGGCGGCGCGCACCCAGCAACCAGTTGGTACGCAACTCTACGCCAATCCGCCTTGGAAGAACTTGGAAAGAGATTACCCAAAATCGAACAATTGAAATCGCCGGCTGCGATTCAGGCCTACCAAGTTGAATTACGCGAACTCTTGGTCCAACAACTTGGCGGCTTTCCTGAACAAACGCCGCTCAACGCGCAGGTGCTCGGTCGCATTCCGGCTGAGGGCTATCAAATTGAAAAGATCCTTTTCGAAAGCCAACCGCAACATCATGTGACCGGAAATCTTTATCTCCCCGATGGGATTGGACCGTTTCCCGGCGTGATTGTGGCGAGCGGGCATAGCCGCACCGCCAAAACAGCCGACTACAATCAGCGGTTTGGAATCATCTTGGCCCAGAACGGTATCGCCGCACTCACTTACGATCCGATTGGTCAAGGCGAGCGCTCGCAATTTCTCAATCAAAATGGCCAACCACTTTATAGCGGAACGACCTCGGAGCATTTCTTGGTGGGAACCGGTTCGATTTTGGTGGGTCGCAACACGGCCACTTATCGTATCTGGGATGCCATGCGAGCGATTGACTATTTACAGTCACGTTCAGACATTGATCCCCAACGCATTGGTATGACGGGTTGCTCCGGAGGTGGGACGCTAACCAGTTACGTCATGGCGTTGGATGACCGCATCGCTTGTGCGGCCCCTGCCTGTTACTTGACAACCTTTGCGAAATTGCTCGAAAGTATTGGCCCACAAGACGCGGAGCAAAATATTTTTGCACAGCTTACATTGGGTATCGACCAACCAGATTACGTTTTGCTAAGAGCTCCCAAGCCAACCTTGATCAGTGCCACGTCAAGCGATTTTTTCGATATC
>JBBQRC010000480.1:0-4856 GCA_038215215.1 Pirellulales bacterium | reverse complement strand
CAACTGATGGCTCAGCAGTTTCGCGCACATGGACGCAATCTAACGCAACTCGTCGGTTGGGTGATTCGCTCAGACGCTTTCGCCCGTGGTGAAGAGGTGGTTGACCAGAACCGTTGGTTACAAGCCACGGATGCGGAGATTGCACAATGGCACGTCGCCGAGATGACTTTTGCCGCCAAGACCTCCCTTGGAAAGCCTATCGCAGCCGGTGGCAGTGGGCTGGAAAGTTCGTTGGCGGCGGCATTGAAGTGGAATCAGTCGGTGAAGGTCGACACGCGCATACTTGCGCAACCAATCTTGGATCCCAAGGCGAGGCCGAGTGCTCCTGTCAAAAGTGACGTACTCATGCCAGCATCGAGCTACGTCGTCCATCGTGGTCGTCTATCTGCCACTCAGCAAGCATTTTTGGACCGCGTGAACCTCTCCGAGAATCTGACGTGGAAGCAGAAAGTGGAGCATGTTGTTTCGCTCTCGCCTGGCTTGGCCACCAGCGGTCGCGTAATTAAGCTGTCTGAAGACCTCAGGCAGGAGCTGAAGGATTCGCGGAAAACGCTGGATGAGTTGTTTTGGGCAGTCCAGAACGCGGACAACCGTTAACGTTGCAGAGAGCTACGGAAGGCTCAGCGATGCTGCGCGTGACGGCCGTATTCCTGACACGCCGCGCGCGATGCCTACCATTACCAATGCTCATTGCGCCTCTTCGCATCTCATATCAGTCGAATTATGTCTCGATGGCTTCGTTTGGATTCTTAAGCGGTTTGGCATTTTCTTCTGTCTTCTGCTCTTCCCGCCAGGCTTGGTTAACTTTGTAGCTTTCCAGTTCTTTTTTAAGTTGTTCAAGCTGCTCGTTCTCGTCTTCCGAACCAAGTTCAACTGCTTTTTCAGACCACTTTCGTGCGTTTTCAAAGTCGCCCGTTTCTGCGTAAGCTGCCGCCAAGGTACTAAGGATGTGCGCCTCTTTGTATTCGGTGGCCTCACAGGCTTTTAGGCCAAGCTCCAGGGCCCGTTTACCGTTGCGCATTTCGTCTTTGGTCGTAGTGGACAGCACCCAAGCCAAATTATTCAGCAATCCGCTGTAGTCTGCGTCGTCTTTGGCGGGATCTTTCTCGACCAAGGCTAGTGCTTTATCGTAATCGTCAATCGCTCCCGCATGGTCGTTGATGCTCAGTTTCGCATCGCCACGCAAACGCACTCCGCGCCATTCATCCGGTTTTTGCTTGAGCAATTCGTCGAGTAAGCGGATGGCCAGACGCGGACGCTTGTCCGCTTGGTACAGGGATGCTAGTTGCATGACCCACGGCACTTGCGAGGGGTCGAACCTCACCAACATCTCCATATCCCCGATGGCGTCCGCATAACGACCTTCTCGTGAGGCGACAAGACTGCGCATGAGAACGCCTTGGACGGCGTCCGGTTGAATTTGAAGTGCATCGCTAACGTCACGGTTGGCTTTGTCGATGTCTCCCATGTCGTAATAAAGTTGGCTTCGCAGAATTAAGGCCTCTGCGTCTTTGGCGTCCAATTCAATCGACTTATTCAAATCGGCCAGTGCCTTTTCGTTATCTTCACGAAGAATGTAAGCGCGGGCGCGAGCACGATAAATGGGTCCGGATTTGGGGTCCTTCTCAACGCGCGTCGACAAAAGCTTAATAGCTTCGTCGAACTTCTTGAGCTGAAAAAGCGACTGGACAGCCGCCTCCAAGGCGAACATGTTTTCTGGATCCTTCTCCAGCAGTTTTTCGGCGTCAATAACAGCCTCTTCCAACTTTCCATTAGCGAGCAGCACTGCCAAGCGAGCTTGCCAGGCATCAGAATTCGTGGAATCGACTTCGATCGCTTTTTGCAGATCCTTCAACCTTTCGTCCGTGTTCTCTTGCAGTCCAGCGCGCAGAATGTAAGCCCCAGACTGATCGACGGGCTTGTCCTTGAGCAATTCGATGGCTCGCGTGATGCTCTTCATGGCTGACTCACGACTACCACCCGGCAACGCTTCCAATTTGGTCTTTAATACCAAGGCCTCGACAAGGTCCGGATTAGCGGTCAACGCCTTGTCCAGATCTGTCACTGCTTGATTCCGAAGTTTCCGAACGGCCCCAGGATTGCTGGCTACGCGCGGGAGCTGTTGCACCATCATTTGCACTCGCTGCAGTGCCGTGGCAGCCAAGATTTGATTTGCTAGCTGCTTGTTTCCATCGTCGAGCCCTTGCTCAATGGCCTGCTCGCAAAGCTCAATAACCTGCGCAAGTTGATCAGGGGTCTTGGCGTCCAGCTTCAACTCAGCGGCTTCATCAAGCTTGGCCTGCCCCTCATTCTGAGCCCAAGCGATGGTGGGAAGCAGTGCAAGAATGGCAAAAATTGCCCAAGACTGTAATCGCGACATGAGAACACTCCCTGGAATAGCGATACGTTGAGTTCGCTTATGAATCAGCTTGTAAGTTGTAGTAGTCTATGCCTAGCGGCGAGCTACGGAGACTTATCCTAACGAATAAAGCCCCATCAAACCAACGCTAATTGGTAGTTTGCGACTCGAAAGTGATTGGATAATGAATTCCCGAGCCGAAAAGTGGCAACCAACAGGAACTCTTTTCGCTTTCTAGGGATCGACCACCAAGGGTGATGATTAGCGTCCTGCTGCGTCATGGTTTGCCAGTGCATCTCTTCGGCCGTGCACTACATGTGCGGAGCGACCTGAAAGCAGCCAAGTGTTTAGAAACGCTGTCGATCCGTTTTCACCAAAGCCGCAGCCGCCTTTTCCGCGGCCGCTCGGTCCGCTAAGTTGCGTTGATAGCGGTCTTTCATTTGCGGCGTCATCGCTTCCACCGCCATGCGGTAGTAGACTCTTGCCGCTATGACGCGGTTGGCTGCTTCCGCCTCCTGCCCCATTTTCAGATAAAAGCGGATGTCCGCTTCGGACGTTTGTGAATGGACCAGCGTAGATGGATGGCCACCAGCGAGCACGCGTTGCCATTTCCCGGGGTCAGCATGGGCCGCTGGGCCTGGCGCGGCCGCACCGCCTACCAGATTTCGCGACGAATTGTTGGGAGTTCTATTCGGTGTGCGAGGCGCGGACGCGACGGGCTGAGGGATTCTGGTTGACAAAATGGCTTCGTCGAGAGCCTGCAGATCGATGATTTGGACTGACGCTGAGACAGCCGAGGTGCCATACATGCTGCCGCTCGCACGCGGTCCGTAAGGACCCCAACCTGAGTTCACGCTGGCGGACCTGGCGGTAGAGTTCCCCGCCAAGGCCGCGGTACCTCCGTCCGGTACCCAAGCCGCACCGCTGTAGCTAAAAGTCGACACGCTTGGCAGTTGCACAACCTGGGCTGGCGCTAAGTTAACTAACCCCGCGCAAATCAAGGTGCACATTCCATTTACGGCATAACTTCTCATTGGCTAACTCAAACCTTGAACGTTAACGTCAGTGTCATCGGGTTCTCAGAGTCCAGCATCTGCGCGCAGTGGGCTGGCAGCCGCGGCTGGAGAGATTGCCGGATGACCTCATTCTACCTGCTTTCGCAAGCTTTTGCGCATTTCGAGGAAGGTCGAGCTAGTATTTCCCTGACTCAATGGAAATGCTGGGGATATCACCCCATGCCGCTTACCCTGTGAAACGAAAGCGGTAGCTGAGGGCCGGAGGGGCTTCATTGGCTTTCAATACTGAGGCCAAAGCCTGAGGTTCACTTAATTACGCAGTGAGTACCATGTGCGGACCAACGCTGTTTCGGTTTCGAATTGCGTTACACTTCCGGCCCAATGCTGGTGGGCTCTACCGGCATGCGTCGACTTCCAGAGTACAGTTCGAATTCGAATAAGCGACAATCGATTTGGGCGGTTACAAATTCAATGCGTCGCTTGGGTTTGAGCCCAATGCGCTTGCCGAGTTCGAGATTTCCGGTAAAAACGTAACCCCAATAGCCCCCGCACCTTTTCTTGAAGAAATCGCCAATACGCGAATAAGTTTCGATGAGTTCTGATTCTTCACCAAGTCGTTCACCGTATTCAGGATTGAGCATGACGACACCCTCTTCGCCGGGAAGTGACGTGTCCGCAAAATCGCAAGTCTCGAACTGCAAGTACTTCTCGACTCCGGCAACTTGGGCATTGATACGAGTCGTTTTCATGGCGTCAGCACTGATATCACTGGCGATGATCTTGAGGTCGGGTGGTTCCGTGATCGCCTCTCCTAATCGCTGCCGTTCCGTTCTATAGACCTTGGGGTCGTAACCCACAATGTGCGAGAACGCATAACTGCCTCGGAGCAGACCGGGATATCGATGCGTGGAAATCAATGCGGCTTCGATGGCGAGCGTACCCGATCCGCACATCGGATTGACGAACGGCTGATGACGATCCCAGCGACTGGCCAAAACAGCGCCTGCGGCCAGTGCCTCCACCATCGGTGCTTTACCGGGCATTTTTCGATAGCCATGTTTCGCCAACGTTTCGCCCGATGTGTCGAGGAAGATTTCGGCATTTTCATTTCGCCAAAACAAGTACACGACCGCGCCGTGTAGTTCAGGTCCAGAGTCGGGACGACTTCCGGTCTCACTCCGCATCCGATCTACGATCGCGTCTTTGACTTTGACATTCGCAAACATGCCCGAGCGAATCGACGGATGCGACACATTGCTATTGACTTTAAAGTATCCGTCTTGGTTGATCAGTGTCTCCCAGGGAATCGAGTTGACCGTGCGATATAGTTCGTCGGGATTCGGGCAGCGGAACGCCTTTAACGAGTACATGACTTGGCTGGCGCAACGCAGGTAGAGGTTGAGCCGCACGCAGTCGTTGAGCGTGCCTTGTAACTCGACTCCTGTCTGTAACGACTGTTGGGGGGCGTAGCCAAGTTCAAC
>JBBQRC010000479.1:0-4861 GCA_038215215.1 Pirellulales bacterium | reverse complement strand
TGTTCTGGGCCGATTTGGCGCGATCGCTGGCGAAGGACTGGCCGGCGCGGTGGAGGGGGTACCTGGACGCCTATCGACCGGTGTATTGGTTATCGGATGAGTTCTTGCTCGCTTGGCAAATGCTTCCACGTCGACCTGCAGTATTATTTGGCGACCCGCCACGACGGTGACCGACTCTTCCTGAAGTGTCTCACCCCGGCGTTTTAGCGAGAGTTTGTATGAGCCAGGTTCGGCCACTACTTGCGCCGGCGAATTGGCGGTTGGGCGACGGAAGGTCGTAGGGCGATCATCGATCCAAACCTCAAAATCACTGGGCATTTTCTCGAGAACTATTGTACCGTTGGGGCTGCGATATATCCCACTTAAGCTGGAGACGATGGACTCATGAAAGTAGCCAACGATGGCGAAAGCGAATAGCGGCGGAAGTACGAGCGAAAGAATCTTGGCAACGGGGCGTCGCGCCTGTTTACGACGTATGGGAATAGGTTTTCTTGTCAGTTTAGGCGGTGTTAAATTGGGTCGCGTCGACTTGGCGGCCGACGCCGCAACAGGCGACTGCGGTTGCAATGCTCGCGTCGACGTCGATGTGTTGGTTGCAACGCAATGCTTAAGTAGCAGCGCCGCTTGGGCCGGAGTCTGTGGTCTGCGGTCCGCTTGCTTGTCGAGCAGCGAATGAATGACTTTCCAAAGTGCATTGGGCACTTGAGGGTTGAGTTGTGGCAACGGGACGGCAGGTTGAGATACGTGTGCGTTCAAGACGCTGTAAATCGTCTCGCCTTCAAATGGCGGTTTGCCAGTCAGCATGAAATACAGCGTGCAGCCAACGCTATAAAGATCTGAGCGAATATCCGCCTGCGATGGATTTATGGCCTGCTCAGGCGACATGTACTCGGGTGTTCCTAAGATCCGCCCATCGCAGGTTAGTTTCTCATCGCTGCGGTTGAGTTCGCTGGCACCTCTGGCGAGCCCAAAGTCAAGAATCTTGAGTTCCAAACGTTCGCCGACTTTTTGAATCATCAAATTGGCGGGCTTGATGTCGCGATGAATCATCTTATGCTTGGCCGCATGATCCAAGCCTTGGCATAATTGCACGCCGAGATCGCAAGCATCTTTGACAGATAAGCGGCCTTGTCGAGCGACGAACGTGGCTAAATCCACGCCCGGCAAATACTCCATGACGAGACCAAGTAAATTGCTTTCCTCGAAGGCGTTGAGTGCGCGACAGATGTTTGGATGATCAAGCTGCGCTGCGGCTTGAATTTCGCGCACAAAACGGGCACGAATATCCGATCGCTCCGTGAGCGCAGGCATCAACACTTTTAGCGCTTCGAGTCGACTCGTTAAGCGATGCTTGACGAGGTACACGATGCCCATTCCGCCACGACCAAGCTCTCGTTCAACTTGATATTGTGGATGATTGGCCAACTGAACTGGGAGAGATTGGTCCATTGTCGGCGCGAGAGGAGCGTCCCGTTCTACTCGCTGCCCAATCGCGGTCTGGTCGCGCGCGGCACTGATAATTGTCTGACAGTCCTGACACAGCGTTAAATGCTTCTCAATGGCGACGCGAAACGTATCGTTACCGCCGCCGGCAAGATAAGCGGTTAACTGATTTTCAGTTGGATGTTGTCGGCCGGTCGACAAACGAGCATCTGAGGGGGGCATGGCAAAGGCGAGTTAGGGTGTGGCGGGCGTAACTTCGTCACGCCAGTATACTCACAAACAACTCGCAGCGGGCAGACTGCAAGGGTTGACGAGCAGGTGGTTAGGCTTACTGGGCGCCTTTGCGACCGGGACGGTAGCCTTTGGTAGTGCGATCGCGACGCTGTTTTTTGCCACCTTTCTTGGCCTCCGAGCCACCTTCCGTTTCATTAGGAATGGTGTGCACGTATTCACCGCGGAAACGCGCGTTGGCGTCCTGACGACGCCGGATCAAGGCTTCTTTGGGCGGAGTAGATGGGATCAAGGCATCGCAGCCATCGCCGATCAAGTCCGAACGTCCAGCTTGACGTAATGCCTCGCGAACCTCGAAGTAATTCTCCGTCTTAAAGAACTGCATCAAAGCACGTTGCGTCTTTCGATCGCGCAGCCCTTTGGCAATAAATACGGGCTTCATCGTAAAGGGATCCAGTCCGGTGTAATACATACACGTGGCCACATCTAGCGGCGCGGGGATGAAGTCTTGTACTTGATCCGGTTTGTAACCGTTTTGCTTCAAAAAGACCGCTAAGTTGATCATCGCATCCAAATCGCTCCCCGGATGGCTGGCGATGAAGTACGGAATCAAATACTGCTTCTTTCCCGCGGCCTTGGATTCTGCATTAAACAGCTCGGCGAAGTACTCGAAGTCATCGTTGGATGGTTTGCGCATCTTGAACAGTACATCGGGATCAACGTGCTCCGGTGCAACTTTAAGATGTCCGCCCACGTGATGTTGCGTCAGCTCTTTGATGTATTCGGGACTTTGTCGCGCCAGGTCCATGCGAATGCCGCTAGCAACCAAGACCTTTTTGACGCCATCGACCTGACGGGCTTCCCGCATCAGTTCGATAACGGGCTGGTGATCGACACCCAGCAGTTTGCAAATTTTAGGATGTACGCACGACTGGCGGCGACATTTGGCTTCAACCTCCGGTTGCGTGCAATTCATCTGATACATGTTGGCGGTGGGGCCACCAATGTCGCTGACCGTCCCTTTGAACTGCTTATCCTTTGCAAGTTTTTCGATCTCACCAATGATACTGGCTTTGCTGCGCGACTGAATCGTGCGGCCTTGATGGGCGGTAATCGAGCAGAAAGTGCAGCCGCCAAAGCAGCCGCGCATGATTGTCACAGAGTCCTTGATCATCTCGTGCGCGGGAATCGGCTCTTTGTAGCTTGGATGCGCCCGCCGGGTATAAGGGAGGCCGTAAATGCGATCCATGGCCCCTTCGGAGATCGGCAACTGTGGCGGGTTCACCACAATGGCCTGATTGGCGTGCCATTGAATCAACCGCCGCGCGTTGTACGGATTGGTCTCTTGATGAATGACCCGCGTAGCGTCAGCAAATTTCTGTTTGTCCGCTACCACCTCGTCGTAGCTGGGGAGTTGGAGCACGTCGGTGGGCGGAGTTTCCGAAGCGCCCAACGCGTAAGCAACCCCACGCATGTCGCGCAAGTCTTTGACCGTTTCACCCGCTTGCAGGCGCTGAGCCATCTCAACGATGGCATTTTCGCCCATGCCAAAGACAACCAAGTCCGCTTTGCTGTCGAGCAAAATGCTCTTGCGGACTTTGTCGCTCCAGTAATCGTAATGGGCCAGCCGGCGAAGCGAGGCTTCAACGCCGCCAGCAATAACCGGTACACCTTTGAAGGCTTCCCTGGCCCGCTGGCAGTAACTCAGGGTGGCGCGGTCGGGCCGCAAGCCGATTTTGCCGCCCGGCGAGTACGCATCATCGTTGCGAACCTTTTTATTCGCAGTGTAATGATTGATCATGGAGTCCATGTTGCCAGCGCTGATGCCGAAGAACAACCGAGGGCGACCGAACCGCTTCCAATCTTCGCAGGTGTGCCAATCGGGCTGAGAAATAATGCCGACGCGAAAACCCGCCGCCTCCAAGACCCGCCCCAGGATGCTCATCGCGAAACTAGGGTGGTCGATGTACGCATCACCGGTGACGATGACGACGTCCAGTTCATCCCAGCCCCGCTCGCGAGCCTCCTGCATCGACATGGGTAGCGGGCGGGTGGCAACTTGGCCAGTTGGACCACAAGTTTGTGGCAAACTGGTGAGAAAACGATCTGCGACTTGGGCTTCGCCGAGTACCGGTAACTGGATTGATGACACTCTTGAAACACCGTTTGGTCGAGGGCAGGCTACATGAGACGCCACCAATTGTATCTGTTAGGTCGAGTCTTGTCGAAAGCTAAGGTTTGGGGACGATTGGGGCCATGGTGAAGGCTGGTTAGGTAGGGGAGCTACTTGGCAAGCTAGAAGCTTTTCCCACGTGCTTAGTGACGAGTCTGGCGATTACGATGCTGGCTGGAAGATGCTCAATGAGGGGGTCCCGGCTGCGAGCAAACCAATCTTCTGCGCTCGCCGAGAAAGTTCGTCGAGGGCGGCGCGGCCGATCGGCCCAAGGTCTTCAGTCCAGGCATTTACATACAGCTCAACGTGCTGCATGAGCACTTTATCGTCGAACTCTTGCGCGTATTTTCGCATTGTGGGCAACGGGGCGTTAGGGTCGGACAGGGCCAGTTGTAACGAATCGTGAATCGTAAGCTGCACTTTTTCGAGCACTTCTGCCCCCAGTTGCTTAGATGCCAGGATCCCTCCCAGTGGCAAAGGGCAATTCGTTTCTGCTTCCCAGCGGCTTCCTAGATCCTCAACGAGATACAGTCCTTCGGCTTGCCAAGTAAATCGGCCTTCGTGGATGCAGACTCCAAAATCGGCTCGTCGTGCCCTCAACTCGGGCATAATATCTGAAAAGACAACGTGTCTTAGTTGCGCGGTCTGGGGGTAAAAAAGTCGAAACAGCAGCGTTGCCGTGGTGTGTTCGCCAGGGCAAAGCGCAGTTTGTGAAGCATCCGTAGGCTGCGTTTTCTCGGCAGCCGCCAACAGCAGCGGACCAACTCCGAACCCGAGCGCCGAACCACTTGGGAGCACGTGCATGCGATCGGCTAGATGCAGTGCGGCGTGAAAACTCGCTTTGGCAACGTCAAATTCGCCACGGAACAGCCGTTCATTCAACTGCTGGATGTCAAGCAGTTCGACTTGGTAGTTGATGCCACGCCAATCGACAAAGCGATTGAGCAATGCGTGAAATGCGAAGGTATCGTTGGGGCAAGTGGAAATGCCAAGTCGAACCAGTGGACTCATGGG
>JBBQRC010000478.1:0-4873 GCA_038215215.1 Pirellulales bacterium | reverse complement strand
CAACGTATTGTGCGGGGCGAACATTCATTTAGGCGTCGTTCCAAAATAAGTTACCACATTGATTTCCCCGCACCCTGCCCTCTCTCCCGCTATTCCTGCTGCGCAGGGCGGGAGCGAGGGAACGAGCGTGGTAACTTGTTTTGAGTCGACTCCTCAGTTGACTCGAAAAGTCCAATCAGGTTCCGGCCAACTGAAATTATCCAAATCGAGTACCGCTGCCAAGTCAGGCGCGCCATACTCCGCGCGGCCGGTCCAGACCTGCAGATTTTCCATGATCTCCGCGCGACCAGCATGATGTGTGTGTCCGCACAATACATGAACCTGGTGATGCGGATGGCTGCGGCAAAATCTCTGTAGCGCCCAGCCCACCGCCGCACAAACGAAAAAGGGAGCCCAGTCGTCATTCGTCTGACGACCCTCATACCAACAACTCTGGCGAAACGGTGGCACATGTGTCAGCACCAGCAAACGAGTCTCCAGTTGGCTTGCTCGATTCAATTGTTGGTAAAGCTTCAGCGCGGACTCTGCCCCCAAGCGACGCAGTTTGCGTAATCGGGTCGGCGGGTCAAGTGATTTCAAGTCGTGAATTAACCGAAAATCATTCATCCGGACCGGCGAATGGTAATAATCGCCAATGCGACCATCGGCCCAACCATCGACACCACACAGTACCCAGCCATTGTCAAGTTTCACCGGTCCGCTCCAATCACTGGCGGTCAAATAATGCAAACGTGGGTCGCTGTTGCAAAGCTGCGTGACTTGCGTTCGCACCTGACCGATTGAACCGTGATAAAAGTCGTGGTTGCCAAGCACGAAGAAGATCGGCCGATCGATGGCGTCCGCCAACCGCTGCAGTTGCCAAGCGACGTCTTCGGCCTCGCTGATGTCACCGGTGAGCAGCAGAGCATCCAAGCTAGCCCGCTGAACTTGGGCCACAAATGCTTCCCAGGCTGCCAAGGAGACAAAATTGAGGTGGATATCGGTAGTCCATCCAAGTCTTCGCAACGTCACGGGCATCACACAACCGTATCTTCATCTATGCACGTATCGACGGCCACCGCCAACGTCACTAGACGCTGGCTCGGCGCTTCGAATTGTAATGTTTCCATGTTACTGCATGCGGCCGATTCTACACGGTAGACCGTGCAGCTAGGCAGGCGGCAAGATAATCTTAGCCGCAGAGGACTCCAACACAAAAAGACGTAGCCGATCAATGGCTTGACCGGCTACGCCTCACACGGGGGGTGAGAAAGCCTACTGCTTTCCGAGCGACTTCCAACGCTCATCATAATCCTAGGTTGAGGCCCACTCCACAAGCAAAAAACTCGAAGAAATCTTGTCTCGTGGCGAGATACTTCCAATTCAAGCATCCGGCTGTAGCGGTATTATGGTTGCAGGCCAACCAACTCCCCATATCCGCGGATTAAGATAAGCCTTTTCGAGGAGTCGCTCGACCGAACGGTTTTTCCACAGGCGTAAAGGATCGACGGAAACATGATGCAATTAAGAGCACTGGCCGCCTTCTGTCGCAGAATGGGAGTTGGTCTGCGGGCTGGTGTCGATATTCTGCGAGTGCTGGAATCGGAATCTCGTCTGGGTCCAAAACCACATCGGGAAGTCATGTTAAGGGTGTTGCAGAGCATTCGGGACGGCAACACGCTCGCCCGGTCCATGCTGGTCGAAAAACGCCATTTTCCACCGTTGCTGATTCAGTTGGTGAATGCTGCCGAAATCGGAGGCCGATTGGATAGCATGTTCACCTATATGGCCGATTACTACGAGCAACTGTTGCAGACCCGCACGTTTTTCCTCAGCCGCATTTCGGGGCCGTTAATACAACTCGGCCTGGCGGTTTTGGTCATTGGCGTGGTGATTTTAATTCAAGGAATTTTGTCTCCTAACGGTCCCGCCTACGATGCCTCGGGAGTTGGACTGTCGGGTGTCAGCGGGTTTATGGTTTACTGCGGGGTGATCACCGCCATAGCTGGGGCGGCTGGGCTGTTCGTCTATGGAGTTTGGAAAAACTGGTTTAATTGTCATCGCCTTTTGATGCCGATCGTGCAGCGTATTCCGCAACTTGGAACCGCCCTGACAACGCTCGGACTATCACGGTTGAGTATGACGCTCTCGATGTTGCTAAACGCTGGGGTAGAAGCCAAACGCAGCTTGAAACAAGCCTTTCTGGCGACCGGCAATTACTATTTCATCAGCGGCATGGATCGCGCCTTGGCGGCTGTGGAGCAAGGCCAAAGTTTTGGGGACGCTTTTGATGCCGCGGAAGTCTTCCCACAAGATTTCTTGGATGCTGTCCACGTTGGCGAAATGAGCGGTACCGAGACCGAATCGCTCGACCATCTCGCTTTGCAATATCGCGATCGGTCAAAAGCCGCCTTAAACACCATCGCCATGATTGCCAGCGTGGTGATCTGGCTGTCCATCATTTTACTACTGGCATTTATGGTCATTAGTTCTTTCATGCGATTGATTAATGGCGTCTATCGTCCGCTGTTCAAGGATCTCGGCATTCCGATCTGAACTGTCGCTCGCACAGCTCCCGATGCGTAGCAGATCTGATATCTTTTTACCCTTGACTCGTTACTGAGCGCAAGTGGCGGTGCGTTCGACCTATATGCTGTGGAGTTGTGAATGTCGGGAAAATATCGGTGGGCCGCCATAGGTGATATCAACGCTTTTTTTGGGCTGATGCTCGACAATATCGCGGGGCTGTTTCTGATCGTCAGCCTGATGTACCAGAGCTTTGGCTTTCCTGTCGAATTTGCCCTCCGCTATATGGTGCCGGGGACTGCCATTGGGGTCCTGATTGGCGATCTCGCTTTTTTCCTGCTCGCGCTGCAGCTCGCTCGACGCAGCGGCAGTCAAACCGTCACGGCCATGCCGCTGGGACTGGATACCCCCAGCACCTTTGGCATGGTCTTCTTCGTATTGGGTCCCTCGTACGCCGCAGGGCTCGCGTCTGGCATGGATTCCCAAGCGGCCGCCCTGCAAACATGGCAAATCGGAATCTGCAGTATTTTTGTCAGTGGCCTCTTCAAGCTTTTTTGCTCGCTGGGGAGCGGCTGGCTGCGGAGTATGATTCCGCGGGCCGGCTTGCTGGGCTCCTTGGCTGCTATTGCACTGGTCATCATCAGCTTTCTGCCGCTGCTCGAGATTCTTCACTACCCGCTCGTCGGCTTGGTCGCGATGGCGATTATCTTAACCGCCCTGGTGGGGCGTGTGCCGCTACCTTTTAAACTCCCAGGTGCAGTGGGGGGTTTAATTGTGGCGGGAGGTATCTATGCCATTATGCGTCAAGCTGGATTGCTCGGACCAAGCGAAGAGCTCGCATTTAGTCCGCGAGCTGGGTTAATGCCCACCGAGTGGCTCGAAGCGTTGAAGTTTGGCTGGTTGTCAGCCATGGGTCAGACAATCAAATATTTACCTATCGTTATCCCTTTCGCCGTCGCTACGATTGTTGGTGGAATTGATTGCGCCGAAAGTGCTTCGGCCGCTGGCGATCATTATCGGACCGGAACAGTGATTGCGATTGAAGCCATCGCCACGCTCTTGGCCAGCTTCTGTGGGGCGGTGATCCAAACGACACCCTACATCGGCCATCCGGCTTATAAGGCCATGGGAGGCCGAGCAGCTTACACACTGGCGACGGCCATTTGTATGGGAATCCTCGGTACCACCGGACTGTTCGGGTACTTCTACATGTTCATTCCCAAGGCCACCGTTTATCCCATTCTGATGTTTGTCGGACTGGAAATTTCAGCGCAGAGCTTTTTGGCTACGCCACGTCGGCACTATCCCGCAGTTGCGCTCGCCTGTGTGCCAGCGCTGGCTTTTCTGGCCATGTTTAATGTCGGACCAGCAACTCCCATCACACCGGCTATTGCCACGACAGATATGCTCCGCAACGGTTTTATCATGACCAGCGTTTTCTGGTCATCGGCGCTCGCCATGGCCATTGACCGTCGTCTTTACTCGGCCGCCGTTTTTTATCTTATTGCTGCCGTCTGCACGGTCTTTGGCATCATTCACTCGCCACTTCCCGGCGCTCCACTGTTGATTCCCTATGCGGTTCCAGGCGTCCCCCTTGCGCTGACGCTACCCCCAGATAAACTTCCCATTGTCTTGAACTGGACCTGTGGTTACTTGTTGGTAGGCGTGCTCATGTTGCTGTGGGGAGCCTACCTCAGCTTCACGAATCAAACGCAGCCCGACCCCGAGCTACCTTCGGAAGCGAATTGATTGGCTATGTCAGCTCCACTTCTCATCGTCAACGGAACTGCTGTCCTCCCCGACAGCTTGCTTGAAGATGCACAAGTCTACTGTCGCGATGGAATAATCCACTCCATTTCGACGAAGTCAACGCAGCCTGCGGCGGCCAGGATCGTCGATGCCCGCGGGGGATTCATTACGCCAGGCTTCATCGACATTCATGTGCACGGTGGCTCGGGCTACGATTTTATGGACGGTACTGAAGAGGCGGTACGCCAAGTCTGTCGGGCGCATGCGCGGCACGGAACGACGACGATTTTCCCCACCACGACGACGGGTTCGCCTGCGCAAATTGAGGCGATGTTGTTGGCTTGTAGAGCGGCGCAGTCAACACCGGATGGACCGACGATTGCGGGCGTGCACCTGTATGGACCCTTCTTCGCCGAAGATAAAGTTGGCTGTCACGCTGTCACGGGCCGACGCGAACCACAGGCGGACGAGTACCAGCCCTACTTGGAAACGGGACTGGTGCGAATTGCCACGTGTGCGGCGGAGTTACCAGGAGCCAAAGAATTTTACGCGGCGGCAAAACAACATCAGTGCCTGATTACTTGTGGTCACTCCAACGCGAGTTTCACCGACATGCAGC
>JBBQRC010000477.1:0-4874 GCA_038215215.1 Pirellulales bacterium | reverse complement strand
AAGGTTCGACCTGCATTGGATCACACCACGCAAACAACGACGACTTCGAAAAATGGTCACTATAACTGCGGTTGCGGTTCGAACAGTGACTTTCGAAATGGCAGCATAAACGCTCACCGCTAATGCCTTTGCTTCGAGCACCCCGGGTTGCGCGATGCTTGCCGACAGGCTCGCACCGCTTACCCGGGGCTAACGTTCTGCCGCCACGCTGTGGCTGGTCGTTGGGGTTGGACGAAATGGTGGTAGTGCCAAAACAACGCCTTCGAAAATTCTCACTGCTGGCGAGACACACGGAGAAACAAGCTTGTAGCCTGTCTTTTTGGTCCTCCTTCACACGATCACGATCACTTAATGAGTGAACCTCGTTCGGCTGGCTCCAGGTGAACCTTAGGCATTTGGCTTGCAGAGGGCTCCTAGTAGCCGATACCGGCTCGCAGCATGAAACTGTCTTGCAGGTCGATGTTATCTTGTGGGGCGTATTTGTAGACCAACTCACGTTGGAAGACATAGCCAATTTCGGCAAATCCGTATCGCTTGCCGTCACGCATCTGTTCGTTGCGACCCCATTCGATACCAAGCATCACGCGAATATCGTTGATGTCCACGGAGTCCGTGACTCCCGAAGTGCGCTCGACCGTCCAGGCTCCACCGCCGTAAAATCCGGCGAGGTACCACCATGTGTCCAAGGTCCCGACCGTCGACAAATAGTGCGCCAGCTTGGGTTCGGGGAAGAACAGATCGAAACGCGTTTCAGGGTTGGGCTGAAACAGAATCCCACCAGCCGGCAGTAGCTTGATTTGATTGCGGTCGTAATAAATTACACCGGCTTTGAGAGTTGTAGTAGGTGTAAATCGAAGACGCCCAATGGCTCGCCCCATGATCCGCAGGCTATCCGAAGTGTACGTATTAAAATCACTAAATACACCCACCCGCAGACCCAGCTCGGCACCAAAAATGCGATTTGGATCCGATTGCCAGCCAGAGTCTAAAAAGGCGGAGTAGGCCAGCGCTGGCAGGTCTGCATTGGGTCCGCGCGGACCTGACCATTGGTGCAGTGAAAACGAAGGAAGCAGGTACAGCGGTTGCGTCGAGTAGAGGAAATTGGGAATCGCGAACGCTAACGCCAGGTCGGAGTCATTGATTTGCAATGCCGCGTCATCTTGGGAGCCGTAAATCCATGACTGTCGGAAGCGGGGACCTTGGAACAGGCGCATGAACTGGGGATTGCCCCAGGCATCGGTCATTGTGGTACCTTGTGGGTTCCAATTGCCCCAACTTGTTCCAGGCGGCAAAACCAAATTGCCAGGCGCTGAAATCGATCCGGGTTGACCCGAGGCAAACGGGTTCCTAAACCAACTGCTCCCTGATTGATAGCCGTAGCCAGTCTGAGGATAAGCACCAGGAAACAGCGCCGACGGCGCACCATTCGGATAAGCGCCGGGTGGAGCAATGGTCCCATTTGAATATGGGTAGGCGCCCACGACACCACTTGGCCCAGCACCTGGCATCACAGGAGTGGCGCCGTTAAAGCCTGGATAGCCATTATACGGGGACGTATTGTAATTCGGCGGGATGGCGGGACCGTTGTACGCCGGACCCGCTTGCCCGGGCATGACGTTGGGCTGTGCTTGCGGATAGGGCGAAGTTTGCGCGGTATATGTCGGCGCGGTAACCTGCCGCGTAGAATAGCCATCAAACAGCGAACCATTACTATTCGCCGCCGGGTAAATACCGGCCTGCGTGGCCGGGTTCAGCGGGACCATGACAGGGGCGCCGGAAGTTGAACCCGTCGGGCTGATTGGTCGCAAACCGCTGGAAGAACCCATCGGAAATTGAATGCGCTGCCCAAGTGCTGGCATGGCAAATACCAGCGCGAAGATTATGGAGGTAGCTATGAGGGCAGGGAGTCGCATCAACCTAGCCAAAGTGAATGGTGGCAATAAAATTGTGAACAAAAGCGTTAAAGTTTATCGCGTCCGTTGCCGGGGTACCCACACAGTTGTGGTTGGTAACTGAGAACATCGCGCAACGTCAAGGGGAAGTTGTTGTGGACGGGAGCTCGCCGGGAGTTCGCAGGTTGTCGAAGCAACGTGCTCTGTTGATCAAAGTCGTGCTCGTGCTGTGGGCCAGTCCGTATAGCTTGATGGGCCTGGCGATCGGCCTGACGGGCATGTTATTTGGCGGCCAGGGACGCTGGCGTGACGGCGCCGTGGAATTTTTTGGTGGCGGCACGACTTGGTTTGTGCGACACCTACCCCTCGGCGAACTCACCATCGGCATCACTCTGGGGCACGTTATCCTCGGACAAACCGCGGCCGGGTTGGAAGTAGCTGGTGAACATGAGCGAGTGCATGTGCGACAATTTGAACGCTGGGGACCGCTCATGGGGCCGGCCTATTTGCTAGCATCCGCTTGGATGTGGGGCATCGGTCGGGATGCCTACCGTGACAATCCTTTTGAAGTGCAAGCCTACCGCGAAGCGCCCTAACAAATCGCTTCAGTGCGACTTCGCCGGGAGGGTGAAGCGGGCATGGTGAAGCGAAATCGACCTTGAGTTTGCACGCTAAATCGCTAATACTTTCATAGGCGAGCATCCACATAAGTTGTGTGAAGAACTCTCGCTCGTCGTCGCGCCTCGTCTTTTTGACCGCTGCGGGACGGCCGAATAACTGCCCACGGAAGGGAAACCACGGGTGTCCTTACATATGAATTCAACGCGACGAGCCGAATTGCGCAGTTGGGATAAGCGCGAGGAGTTGTTGCTCGCCCCTTATGCGATGTTCGCGAAGAATTCCCAAGGCAGGCGTTACGCGGAACCAGCACACCCTTATCGCAGCCCGTTTCAGCGCGACCGCGACCGTATCTTACACAGCGCCGCTTTTCGGCGTCTAAGCGGCAAGATGCAGGTCTTCACGGGTGAAATGGGAGACTATCATCGCACTCGTTTGACGCACACGCACGAGGTGACGATGATCGCCCGCACCATTGGACGCGTACTGCGTTTGAATGAGGACTTGATTGAGGCCCTCGCGCTGTTACATGACATTGGCCATCCGCCGTACGGGCATTCGGGCGAAGACGCCTTGTCCGCATGCCTGCACGACCATGGGGGTTTTTCGCATAACCGTTATGCTCTCACTTTGGTCGAACAATTGGAAAATCGCTCGACACCTTATCCGGGATTGAACCTGACTCGCGAAGTGCTCGCCGGTCAGGATTTTCGTATCACGCACCAAGGTCAAGCGCCGCTTTTAGAAGTCCAGGTTGTCGATCTAGCGGACAGCATTGCGTATAACGCTCACGATGTGGACGATGCCCTCAAGTTGGGTTTACTTTCGCTCGGACAACTCAAGGGGCTCGATCTGGTCCAGCGTGCTGATCGTGCTAGTGCCGCGCATCCGCTTTCCAGTAGCGAACGGGCGGCGCGGCAAGCGTTGGTGCACAGCTTGATCGACGTCCAAGTTGCTGACCTGCTAGAGCAATCCTTGGATGTCCTGCACGATGTTGCCCAGTTGGATAGTTTGTCAGTTCAGCAGCTCGGCATACAGCTCGATTATTCGCCGCTGGTGGCGGGGGAACGCATCGAACTGCAACAATTTTTGTTTGAGCAGGTGTACCGCCATCCGCAGTTAATTACCTTGCGTCAGCAGGCCGCTAGTCGGCTACGCAAACTGTTCGAGCATCTTGTAGCTGAACCACGTGGTCTCCCGCCCCGATTTTTGGACCGCGCACAACAAGTCACCTTGCCGGTCGCAGTCGCGGATTATTTGGCCGGTATGACCGATCGATTTTGCGACCAGCAGTATCGCCAGGTAGTGGAACTAGGCGATAACCAAGTAAACGATTGGTAGAGCATGCGTGCGAGTTCTGCAGAGTTCGAGGCTTGGATCGATGTAGGTGGGACTTTTACGGATTGCTACGTACGTGCGGCAGATCAATCCTTGCGACGCTGCAAACTACTCAGTTCTGGCTTGGTACCGATCACGCCTGAATTGATTTCTGCCGCGATCTTCAGCGCGGCTGAATTGCGGCACGACGTGGATGGTTTTTGGGTTGGTGCTGACCTACGCGTGCTCGACCTGCAAAGTAACGAAGTTGCGCGACGGCCAATCGTCGCAAGCTCTCAAGGTCGGCTCACCTGCGATAGCGAACTCCTTGAGTTGATCGCCTCTGACTTTCGATTCGAAATCGATGCGCGGCTTGAAGCCCCGGTACTAGCCGTGCGACGTCTGCTGGGTTGCCCGCTCCGGGAGCCGTTACCGAAACTGCGAGTGCGATTAGGGACCACCCGTGGCACCAACGCGTTGTTGACACGCCAGGGCGCCTGCACCGCTTTGGCCATCACAGCCCCATTTACTGACCTGCTGACGATCGGCGATCAAACTCGACCGCATCTTTTTGAGCTAGGAATTCGTCGGTCCACTCCACTTCTACAGTTGGTTGCGGGGATTGACGAGCGCTTAAATGCGCAGGGAGAAGTGCTCCAACCGCTGGCTGTTGCACAAGCCAGATCGCAATTGATGCGGGCGCGGCAGGCGGGTTGCGACTCGTTGGCAATCTGTCTGATGCACAGCTACCTCAACCCTGCGCATGAACAGTTGCTGGAGAATATCGCGAGGGAAGTTGGCTTTGAATTCATCAGTCGTTCCAGCCACGTTGCACCCCTGATCGAATTCGTAGCGCGGGCACAAACGGCCGTAGTCGACGCGTACATTAGTCCCATTATTCGCAGCTATCTCGCCAAACTAATTGAGCAGTTCGGCGGACAACGTACACAGCTACAAGTCATGACGAGTGCCGGAGGGCTGACCCCTTGGCAAGAGTACTCGGGCAAAGACAGCATTCTGTCCGGACCCGCCGGAGGTGTGGTGGGG
>JBBQRC010000476.1:0-4875 GCA_038215215.1 Pirellulales bacterium | reverse complement strand
AATTCTGGCAGGTGATAAGCTGTTTGCGGCGGGTCGTGAGGCCCTGACTGCCATTCGCCTTCCTGGGAACGAGCAAGCCGCCATCGTGCTCGCGTCGCTGCCGGTCGAGGGGCAGGTCGAACGCATCTTAGTCGCAGATGGCAAGTTGATAGCGGTGACTAGCGACGGGCGCATCATGGCGTTTGGAAGTGCGAGCGAACGGTCGAAGATCACCAGCGTTTCGCTTCCGCTCGACCCCGTGCCTCTTGCAGTGGCTGACGCCGACCGCAAAATTGCCGATTCGTTGTTGAGCGCATCGCCAGCCGAAGGTTATGCGTTTTGGTATGGCGATGCGAGTTCAACGATTGTTACAGCCATCGCCCGGCGGTCTCCTTTCATTCAGTTGGCTGTCATAGACCATGATGTGAAACGCCTGGAGGGTTTGCGTCGAAGGTTAGCAGCGGCGGAGATTCACAATGTGACCGCACATGAGTCCGCCGCCGGTAACTTTCGCCCGCCGAGCTACACTGGGAACATGGTGTTCATAGCGCCACCGTTGGCTGCCAAAATAGATGCGAAGACACTGGCCAAGCTCTACGAATCGGTACGCCCGTATGGCGGTGTACTGCAGTTAGTCACGGATGCAACGCAAACTCCTGGCGAACGTGCCCAATTGGCCGCGCGGTTCGCAGCAATGGAATTGGAGCAAGCTCAGATCGAAATGCTTGATCACAGCATCTGCATACGACGCGCGGGAGCGTTGCCAGGTGCAGCCGATTGGACGCATCAATACGGCGACGTCGCCAACACGCTTAAATCGAATGATGCACGTGTTAAGCTGCCGCTGGGAGTGCTCTGGTTCGGGGGTAGCAGCAACTCGGACGTCTTGCCGCGACATGGCCATGGCCCGCCGGAACAAGTTGTCGATGGCCGACTGTATATCCAAGGGATGAACAGTTTAAGTTGTCGCGACGTGTACACGGGTCGAGTGATTTGGAAACGCGACTTCGAAAACCTGGGCACGTTTGATGTCTACTTCGACTCCACGTATGAAGATGTTCCCCTGAATCCCAAGTACAACCAAGTGCATATACCGGGGGCAAATGGTCGTGGGACCAACTACGTCGTCACGTCCGAACGCGTTTACATTTTGGTCGCCAACGTGTGTCTGGTGCTAGATCCAAAAACGGGGCAGACGCTGACCGAAATTCGACTGCCTGTTGACGCTGACGGAACCCAGGCGGAGTGGGGATACATTGGGGTCTATGAGGACGTATTGATCGGTGGCCTGGGCTTTGCCAAATATCGCGATCGCCATCAGTTGGAGTTCGCCGCAGATCAAGGTCTAAGTCCCTCAAAGGCCGGATTCGGTTCCAAAAGTCTTGATCGTGCGGCAAGCGTCGGTTTGGTGGGTTTCGATCGATTCAGCGGCCAACAACTGTGGACGGTCACAGCGAATCACAGTTTCTGGCACAACGGGATCGTGGCTGGCGGGAGTAAGATCTTTTGTTTAGACAGAAATCCAAGCCATGTTGAGGAAGCCATGCGGCGTCGCGGCAAGGTGCCGCCAGCCAGCTATCGCATCTTGGCCCTTAATCATCGCAGCGGTGCGATCGAATGGGAAGTCAAAGAGGGTGTCTTGGGAACTTGGCTGGGCTACTCAGAGAAACACGATTTGCTGTTGCAAGCCAGCGCGCAGGCCAGCGACCGCTTGACTACCGAATCCGGACGTGGCATGAGCGTTTACGATGCTACCGACGGCTCTGTGAAGTGGAAGAATGAGAAACTGGCCTATTCTGGGCCGTGTATCTTGCACAATGATTTGATCATTACCAACGCGAACTCCTACAGCGAGTCTGCCGGTGCGTTTTACTTGCTGACGGGTCAGCAAAAATTGGTAAAAAATCCGATTACTGGTGAAACACATCCGTGGAAAATTACGCGGGCATATGGATGTAACAATATCATCGCTAGCGAAAACATGCTCACGTTTCGCTCAGGTGCGGCCAGTTTTTATGATCTGCTGAATGAGGGTGGAACCGGTAACCTCGGTGGGTTTAAGTCGGGTTGTACTTCGAATCTAGTGGTTGCCAACGGCGTCCTGAACGCGCCCGACTACACACGAACATGTAGCTGCGCTTATCAAAATCAGACTTCACTTGCTTTGGTTCATATGCCAGATATTGATGTCTGGACAGTTGACAACACGTCGGCGCAGGCAGCCGTCGGCAAGCCCATCGAACAACTGGCGATCAATTTTGGTGCACCAGGCGATCGCCGTGAGCGCGACGGGATGCTGTGGCTGGAGTACCCGGCCGTGGCGGGTGATTCAGCGGGGGTTAAAATTTCCTTGAATCCGCAAGCCACTTACTATCAACATCACTCGTCGCTGTTTGCGGACGCACCGCGCCCGTGGGTGCTCTCTTCGGGGGTCGATCAGGTGACGGAATTGCAAATTAACCTGCACCTTGGAAAGCCACTTGATCAAAAAGCGGGCGCGCCCGGCGAGCCGACGGACGATGACGCCAAAGATTCGAAACGCATTCCGGCGGCGACAGCCAGCCAAGAATCAGCCATTACTGAAGAACTGGCGGCTGGTGATAAAATCTCGGTGGCCTCGGAAACTCTCGTTTATGATGTGCGGTTGCATTTCGCGGCTGCGCCCACGGATGACCACGAGGTCCGAGTCTTTAATGTGTACGTGCAAGACAATTTGGTACTCGAAAACGTGACTCTCGATCCGATGGGAGACGTGGATCATCGTTACGCGGTCCGCTTGATTGAAGATGTTAAGCTGGCCGACAAGCTGAATTTGCGGTTCGTGCCGCTAGTCGGTCAGGCAACTTTGTCTGGCATCGAGATTCTCAAGAAGCCGGATGCTTCGCTCCGCTAATTGGGGCTGACCGGGGTGAACGATCCGCCATTCTCCAGCGCGATCACCTTGAGAGTCTCGCGCCCCTGTTCACTAAAGAGGTGCACTGTGTGGATGGGGACTTGGCTGTAGGCAGACGAAAAACCATTTAGAATTCTGAGCATACCGAGGGAGTTGTCTTGCAGTTCGCCGTCGGAAAGCAGGAAAATGGCATCTGGGTGCAATTGCAGTGCCGCCTGAAGTGCTTCAGCGGGCATCGTCGCCCTCCCCAGCACGCGTGAACGCAACCACCGTTTGACCTTCGCGACCGTGGCATTGTCGGCGTGGAAAAACTCGATTCGCGCTGGCGGCAAGTTAAACAGGAAAGTCGTCTCGATATCAAAACAAATGACGAAAAATTCTTGCTCGGCAGCCATGCCACTCAAGCTATCGATCAATTGATTACACGCATAGGTCCAACGATCTTGCTGTCTCATGCTGCGGGAACTGTCGAGAATGAAGACGAACCGCTTACCTTCCGCATAGGCACCGAAGAAGGCAGCTCCACGTTTTTTCAGTAGATCGGAAGCCGACTCTGCGGCCTGCGTGGCGGTCATCGCGGCCGCAGTGGCGGAGAGGTCGGCGTGCTTAGACTCCGATAAAGGTTCGGCCAGGACCGCGATGTCAAGCTGAAACAATTGAACTTCCTGCTCGACTTGCTTGGGCGGCTCGACCACCTCAGGCTGCACTTCCTGCAAGGGAACAATTTCGATGCTCGACTCGGTCGACTCGTTCATCTCAGCCGTGATGAGCAAACCCTGACTTTCTTTGCCGGCGCTATAAATCCAGGCTGCCAAAGCGAGCAGAAACATAGTGTGCACAACGAAGCTCGTCAAAAACGATATTGCACCTCCGGCTCGATGCTCGAAGTTTGATCGCGAATGAAGTTGGCGCGTCAAGTAGAAAACGTCCTCGTATTTGATTTCCCCTCACCCTAGCATCTCGCTCGCTATGCCTGCTGCGCAGGGCGGGAGCGATGAAACGAGGGCGGCAACTGGTATTAAGACGACGCCTAACGCGGCACAATCACCAACCGTTATGATTTCGATTATAGCGCTTCGGCGCGGAAAGGTAAACGATTTGCGATCCGGCGTATAACCTGTGGACCAACAGCAGAGGGCATTTGGGTTAGAATGAATCCAACCCATGAGGCTGGGACCACCGCCTGTATTAGCGCGGATTTTGTGCTAGCTCGGATTTTGTGAGGGCCGATCTGATGGTGTTATGGCATTACTGTGACTTGAGAGCGGCAGTGAAAAACTGGCCGTCGTTGATTGTGCTCTTGCTCTTATCCGCGGTGGCGGTGGCTTGCAATATTCCTGTTTTTCGCTACGCCTTGGAGCGCTGGCGTCCGGACCCCTGTCAACTGATTATCTTCCACGACGGTCCGCTGGGGGTTCAAGCCGCCAAAGAGGTGGAGCGGCTACGCGACCGTTCATCCGTGGCTGGCGGTCCAGCGACGACTGAAGTTGTTCTGTGTGACTTGAGTTCGCAAAATCCGGCAGGAGAAAGTCTCTTGGAATCACCTTCAAAACTGTGGCGGGAATTGAATCGCCTCGCCCCCAAACCGCTGCCCTATGTGGCCGTGCGAGCCAGTCATCCGCGTGGTACGGTGACAGGCTGGCACGGGGGACTGAGTGAAGCCGCGACACAAGTGCTCGACTCGCCCGTCCGTCAGCGGCTTAGCCAGCGATTGCTAAGCGGAGATTCGATTGTTTGGCTGCTACTTAAGTCAACGGACGAGCAGCGGAACGCGGCAGTGCGGCAACTGGTGCTAGCGCAGTGCCAAGAATTGAGCGACACGCTGAAGTTGCCGGAAGGGATCGGTCTGCCAGGTTCAGAATTGCATTCGGAGGTTCCCTTGTTCCTCAAGTTCACCTTGCAGGAACTGTCTCGCGACGATGCTCAGGAGCAGTTTCTTGTAAGTCTTTTCGAGGGCTTTCAACCCGAGGCGATAACGGACGACCAACCGCTATTGATTCCAG
>JBBQRC010000475.1:0-4894 GCA_038215215.1 Pirellulales bacterium | reverse complement strand
GATCGGCTTGCCCCAATCGAACTTCTTCAGTAGTAAAATCTCGTCATCCACCTTACCGGTCTTGGGATACAAGTGCGGCGACACAAAATCGAGATGCTCGGCGGAGGCCTTGTACGTGCCGGGGAACGGGAGCATTCCCATTGTGATAAGATGCGTCTGGTCGTGCTTGCGAATGGCGGCGACCATACGTTTTGTCCACTCGTCGAAGATTTCGTCGCCGTTGCGATCGCCGGGATCAAGGCTCAACCGCTGGCAGAATTCAACGTCGCCCATTCTCCCCAGGTACCACCCCTCGGTTCGCTTACCGGCCGCGCCTGGTTCGTTCACCAAGTCGTAGGCGAAAACGGCCGGACTCTCCGCACAGAAGCGAGCAATAGTTTCCCAATAGAAGGCTTGCGTATTCCATCGATCCGCCTCATTCAACGAATCGTACCACGCCATGCGATCCTCGATCTTGTAGCAGGCCAAGCCAGTGATCATGAGCCGAACGCCCGAGTCAGCAGCAATTTTGAGGAGCTGCTTGAACTGGTCGGACGCTTGGGGATCGACTTGGTCCGGCCCGGCGAGAATTCGGGGCATTTCAGGATGGATTCTGGCGACCGTGGTGCCAGCCGCCTTCATTTCAGCGAACTCACGCGCGACACGCTCAGGGTTTTCAGCGAGTCGCTTAAGAATATCGACCGAGGCATAATTGTGCCCCCAAGGGACAAAGCGCTCACCAGACGGAACGATGACGAAGCCGTTCTTATCCGGGGCGATTTTCACGCACTCCATCTCCGCCGCCCAACCGCCCTGAGTGACAGCCAAAATGGCCAAAGGAAGTGCATAACGGATCAAGCCGCAGAAAGTTCGAAGACTCATTGTGTCCAACGTTTGAATTGCGAGTTGATAGCGACCAGCCTTTTTGCGAATCTTCTTTTTTGGGGCAGCGCCGGTGGAGTCGCCACTATCCTCTGCGATGACGTGAGTTCGCTTGGCCCTGGCTGCGTACTGCGCCGTCATCGATGCGACTCAGACGGGAGGCTGATTGGCCAATTCGTGCAGTTCCGTGCGGTCATTTTCGATATTGTACAGCTCCCATGGCTTGCCTGCCAGCGCGACAAGTTTCCACTGGCCATCGCGCACAGCGCGGTTGTCTTCATGATTGAAGAAGATTGGCTGCGATCGCTCGATCGGTTGGCCGGAAAATGTCGTAATTAAGCTGATTCCCTCCACCGGTTCGATCGCGTGACTAGCGAACTGGTTGGGATGCAGACGGCATGGCCGAGGCACGGTTGAGTAGCGGAAGTCGTCGGAATTTCATTGTTTAGGAGAGTAGCGATGTTGGCCTTGCTTGGCGGCTTGATGAGCCTCAACGGTATCCTGTGGAATTCCAGGATCGTTCTGCTGTACAAGCCACTGGTCGAGTTCTGCGCTGAGCCTCTTTTGGATCGCGGCATGTTCCGGTACGCCCGCTAGGTTGGTCATCTCTGCGGGATCGGCAGTGGTGTGGTAAAGTTCCTCTGCGGGGCGGACCAGGTAGCGATGCACCAGATGATAGGTACGTGGATTGTCGCCAGCAGTAGCCATCCAAGAAGACCAATAGGCGTTGTGGACCGTCGCGCCGCCGAGCAGGCCCATCAAGTGCTTCTCAATGAACAGTTCCTGGGGTGTGAGATTGCGGATGTAGCGCCACTGGCCGTCAGTGATGCTGCGGACGGGATAAGCGGGGCCTTCGGGAATATTGTTGTGCGTGGCATAAGCGAACTCGCGATGCGTCTCTTTCTCGCCTCGCAACACAGCGGCGAAACTGGTTCCATCGAATGTGTGTTGTGACTTGACATTGGCCAGCTCGAGCAGCGTCGGGACGACGTCGGCGTACTGCACGATAGCCTCAGTGCGTCCACCGGCTTGGATGCGATCTGGCCAGCGCGCGACGAGTGTAGTGTGAAGCCCGGTGTCCCAGCAGGTCCACTTATTGCCAGGAAATTGCGAACCTTGTTCACTACTGAAAAGCACAAGCGTGTCCGCCGCGGTGCCACTCTCGTCCAATGCAGCTAGAATTTGACCCACCTGCGTATCCATATAAGTGATCTCGGCAAGATAATTTGAGAAATCCTCGCGCGTCTTGGGCGTGTCGGCAATATTAGGAGGCAGTTTCAACTTCGCGGGTGGATACTGCGCTGCATCTCCCATGACCCACGGTACATGCGGTTCAGTAAGTCCCACAACCAGACAGAATGGCTGTGACTTGTCGCGCGAAATAAACTCGCGTAAGCCCGCGAGGTCGTGCGGATTGGTCGGTGCCCGCACTGCATTCGCGTCGAACCCCGGCACATTCTCGAACGGGAAGACCTCCTGCGGTGTGACGTGAACCTTGCCCGCGATGCCGGTACGATAACCTGTCCCATTCAAATGCTGTGGCAAGCTGAGCGTGCCCGTCCGACTGGCACTGTGATTCCACGCGCATCCGTTCCGCATCGGGAATTGTCCCGTGAACAACTCCGCGCGACACGGCTGGCACATGGCGGCGCTGACATAGGCGCGATTAAAGGTGAGTCCCTGTGCGGCCAGCCGATCGATGTTGGGCGTTTTCGCGTTCTGCCCTCCATTGAGCGGCAGATCGCTGAACGTACAATCGTCGGCGAGGATGACGAGGAAGTTCGGCTTGTCAGCAGCGCGAGCCAAATCCGTCAAGAGCAGCAATGCAACAATGTAGGTCAGCAGTCGTCTCATTGTTCTTCCTTCGTGTCTCGGCCCTTCGAGAGTTCAGTAGCGCGGGTAGGGTCGTAGTTTGGATTCGGTACAGGCATTCGCGCGCCAACTTGGGTACGCCACTGAGCCAAAGCGGCTTGTAGTTCCTGCGCGCGTGCAGGCTCGCGGGTGGCAAGGTTAGTTTGTTCGCCGGGGTCGGTTCCCAAGTTGTAAAGCTGGAGAGAGTTGTCCTCGAAGAATTCGATGAGCTTCCAGTCACCGCGGCGGATGGCGCTTGCGGGTGAGCCGTGATGATAGTGCGGCAGGTGCCAGTGCAGCGAGTCACGCGTAATAGGCTTGGTTGGATCCGTGAGAAGTTCAGCCAGACTCACACCATCAAGCGAGCTGTCCGGTGGCTGGGATAAGCTGGCGAGATCGAGGAGCGTGGGATACAAGTCCGTTGTGATGATAGGTTGGGCACACTCGCTGGCCGTAGGCACTTTCCCTGGCCAACGTGCGATGGCGGGAATGCGTATGCCGCCTTCGTAGAGTGTCCCTTTTTCACCGCGCAGTGGCTTGTTCGAAGTGACGACCCTCCCGCTCTGTTCGTGCTCGATGCCTCCGTTATCCGAAAGGAACAATATCAAGGTGTTCTCCGCCAATCCGGCGCGATCCACAGCTTCGGCGATACGACCGACGCTTTGATCCAATTCCTCAAGCAGACCAGCATACGCAGGATTGCTGGGATAGCCGGGCATCGACTGCTTAGCTTGATAAGCCTCGCGAATGGTCTTCGATGTCCCGGAATGTGCTGCGTGATGCCGAAACGCGCCTGGTCGCGACCGCTTTGCAAATTCGCACGTGTCGGCGAGCACACCGGCCCCGCATAGGCCTGCCTAAAACGCATTCCTGCTCGCGCGAGCCGATCGATGTGCGGCGTCTCGTTAAACGTATTACCGTAACAACCTACATCCGCCCAACCAAGATCGTCAGCGAGAATCAGTACGATGTTGGGCTGCTCCACAGCATGGATGACCCGCGAAACGCATAAAACGCATAAGACTAGAAGCAAGTACTTTCGCAACTGATAAATTCGCATGAGCCGCCTACTTTTCTCACTAGTCAAGTGTCAGTCTTGACATAATACCCAACGCCGCCGCCTCCTGCCATCAGCGTGCCCCGGGGAACTTGCTTTTGCGACTCAGACTCAGGGTCGTAATACTTCCATCGCGATTCTTCGCTCGAATCGCCGGACGCTTGGACAATCATAATCCGGTGGCTCGCCGTAGGTCGTATCGGATGAATCTCGCCCGAGCCCGTCGTAGGTTAGCCGCTAAACTAAAAAACTAGCGGAGCACGTTTTCGTTCGCTCGCTGTCAATGGCATCGACACCAAAACACGACATGACTGTCGTGTACGCTTACAACCGGAAACATTGCTCCCCTATATGTATTACTACCCGGTCGAGTCACGAATTGACGGCATTCGGAAAAACAGTTCTCAGAAAGTTCCAGATATGGAAGTGACCAAAGGTGTCCGTTTGTTTGAGAGGCTAGGACTCCACTTTTTGAAAGGAGTCTGACTCATGGCACGCAAACCACAGATAATTGATTTCGAAGCCGAAGCGCGACAACATATTGAGTCTTTGCACATACAGATCGGACAGCCGGTTCCACTTAGTTGCAGTTACGTCCAAGCCCAACGTCCAACGCTGCTCGCTATCGAAGGCGATCGTGTCACGTTGAGGTATCCTAATGGAGCCATGCTCATAAATGTTCCGTTACGAGACTTGGTGGATGATTCGGCATATTAGCGCGCGTAGCCAGTAATATCGATGTTCCGATGGCGCCGACTATGACCACTCATGTCGGATAGTCCTAAGTGGGAAGCGGCGTCTGGCTTCAAACTTCGTCGGTGTGCTCAACCGAAGCGAGTTGGACTCCGGCTCTGTCAACGTTGGTTGTCTCGATATCTTTTCGCTTACCCGCTCAGGACACGCCCACCTTATGGACTTCGGGACCGGTAGCTCGGGAATTCGATGGCCAGGGCGCTGGTGTCGTCAAAGTGATTTCCCAACTACCGAGACCTCTTACCTGTGTAGATCTCAATGTCCAAACGGATCTAGCCTAATCGAATCGGCAGCGATCGATGTGGTTTTGGATATTGATTCGCTCACGGAGTGTATGACTACAGCGGGAGATGCATCTCGCCACTTCAAAAT
>JBBQRC010000474.1:0-4900 GCA_038215215.1 Pirellulales bacterium | reverse complement strand
TAGGGTGAGGGGTCGACTTTCCTTGGGATTCGGCCCCTCACCCCGACCTTCTCCCGCGGAAATACCAGGGGCGAGGGAGCGAGCTCAATCAACACTGGCAAGCCCGTGCCACACAAAACAAGCTGACTAACGATTACTCTGACGAACGATTATCTGAATTTCATGCGCGATCACGTTGACAGTACCACCAACTCTCAAACTGCCGATTTGAAAACTCTTTGCCAGCTGCTGCACGATGCTGCGGGCGGTCTCGAAGAACACGGTCGCTGGCCGCAGCAGCAACTGGATTGGTGCGCCCAATACGGGGTCTTTCGCTGGTTCCTACCCGAAGAACTGGGGGGTTGGAATTGGTCTGAGCGGCAGCTACTTGAGGGCTATTTGGCTCTCAGCCAGAATTGTCTCACGACTAGCTTTATCCTTACCCAATGGAACGCTGCCAGTCGACGCATTGCCGCCAGTCCCAATCGGGCACTCCGCGAACAATTGTTACCACGCATGGCTGCGGGTGAAGTATTCGCCACCGTTGGCATTAGCCATCTGAGCACGAGCCGGCAGCATATTGGTCGGCCAGTCCTGGCGGCTGAACGCCAAAGCGACGGTGGTTATGTACTCAACGGATACAGTGCCTGGGTCACTGGCGCGGCTCATGCCGACGTGTTGGTGGTGGGCGCCACCTGTGAAGATGGCAGACAAGTACTTTGTGCCGTCCCGCAGGCTCGCGACGGCGTCCGCTCCTACCCAGGCCAACGCCTGGTTGCACTAACATCTAGTTGCACCGACAAGATTGAACTTAACAATGTCCGCGTCAGCCCAGCCGAACTGCTTGCCGGGCCACTTGAGAATGTGATGCAATCCGGTGGGGGTGGTACCGGAGGTCTACAAACGTCGACACTGGCTATCGGTTTGTCGCTGGCCGCGACCAACTACTTGCAAACTCAAGCCGCTCAACGCGTTGACCTGCGCGAGGCGGCCGAAAAATTGTCACAGGAAGTCAGCCACCTCCGAGCATCTCTTTTCGCCTTGGTCGAATCATCATCCGCCCAACTGTCGGCGAGTGACTTGCGGAGCCGCGTGAACTCGGTGGCACTGCGATCGACTCAAGCTGCATTAGCCGCAGCCAAAGGAGCTGGCTTTATGGCCAGCCATCCTGTTGGACGGTGGGCGCGGGAAGCCCTGTTTTTTCTTGTGTGGAGCTGCCCTCAACCCGTTTTGGCGTCGAATCTGCAGGAACTCGCGCACTCAGGCTGGGACAATTGTCCGCTAAATTAGTGGTTACTGCAGTTCCCAAACATGCACATTATCGATCACAGAGTTGAGCTATACTTTATAAGCACCTCGGCATGAGTTATCTGGCATAACGTTGTTTAACCGCGTCGGCATCGCCCCGCGGCTTTCGGCACAAACGCGGCCCGATGGGCACGCGGTTAAACGAAGAAACTTCTGCAGAGGTGCTTAGTTATCCCGAGAAGCTGGGAATGCGGACCGAAATGCGTTCCATGCCACTTGTATTTAATCTCTGATTCTTCATCGTTCGCGCTAGCCTTGTAAGGTGGGTGAGTCAATGCTTCACATATCCCGCAATCCAATTGCTTTCCCCTTGAGCATTTTTGCTGTCGCATTGGCTGCGCTGGTGCAATTCCCGTGCGTCGCGGAAGAGCGCGTGATCGAATTCAATCGTGATATCCGACCGATTTTGTCGGCTAACTGTTTTCGCTGTCATGGATTTGATGAAAAAGCGCGGCAGGCTGAGTTGAGACTGGACACTGCTGTCGGAGCCCTCGGGACTGCGGACGCTCCAAGCGTCATCATTCCAGGTAAACCGGATGAAAGCGAAATGTGGAAGCGTATCGTCTCGGAGGATGCCGATGAAGTGATGCCGCCACCCGATGCCAATCGACAGCTATCGAAGACCGATCGCGAGTTAGTGCGCAAGTGGATTGAACAAGGTGCGACCTATCAGCAACACTGGGCCTTTGAGCCGATTGCACATCCTCAGCCTCCGGTAATCGAGCAAGCTCAGCCTCCTGCAATCGGGCAGGCGCCGGCAAGCTGGCAGAACAGCCCTATAGATCGTTTCTTGCTCGCCACACTGCGGCAACATCAGCTTGAGCCGCAACCGCGGGCAGATCGAAGCACGTTGATTCGGCGGGTGGCTTTTACTTTGACTGGTCTGCCGCCGACTCCGCTGGAGGTCGATACCTACTTGCTGGATGAATCACCAACCGCCTACGAAAACATGGTAGATCGATATCTCACATCGCCGCACTACGGTGAAGAGATGGCTCGTCACTGGCTCGACGTGGCTCGTTACGGAGACACGCACGGCTTGCATTTGGATAATGTGCGGTCGATTTGGGCTTATCGGGATTGGGTAGTAAACGCCTTCAATCGCAATCAATCCTATAAGGATTTTACCATCGAGCAATTGGCTGGTGACTTGTTACCGTCGCCCTCCAAGAGCCAATTGATTGCGACCGGTTTCAATCGCTGCAACGTCACGACCAGTGAAGGGGGCGCGATCGTCGATGAATTCCTCTATCGATATGCAGTTGAACGCGCAAGCACAACTATCGAGACTTGGTTGGGATTAACGGGCGGTTGCGCTGTGTGTCACGATCACAAATACGACCCACTTTCGACCAAGGAATTCTATTCCCTCTACGCGTTCTTCTACAGCGCAGCAGATCCCGCCATGGACGGTAACGTGGCCGACACACCGCCCTATCTGTCGCTGGCAACTCCCGAAGAGGAAGCGGAGATCAAGCGACTACAAGAACTGGTGAGCGTAGCGGATCGTCGTTTGCAAGTCGCCGCAGAAGACTACGTGTCCAAGTGGGAGGAATTTCTCGCCGGACAGCCAACACAAGCCCCTGTTTATGACAGCTGGCTAGACGATGAACTCCCCTTAGGGTCGTCACACCGCAACACCTCACGCAATAGCGAGGTTTGGACCGTTGCCAGTGACATGCCCGTACCCTTGGGTCAACGGGCATTGCGCACGGGCTTTGGAGACTACTATCAGGAGCGTGTGGATGGTGGCTTGCTGCCGCGGCTAGTACCCCAACAGGCACTTCTGGAGGTTTGGCTGAAGACGGATGTGGCACATCCGCCTCGAGCGGTGATGATCGAACTGGACACCAGCGCCGGCCAACGGCGATTTGGCTGGGGCGAGGTGAACTTACTCAATCGAGGCGATTTCAACAATGACAAGCAAGTGCACCTGGGAGAACTCCCGACGGCTGGAGAGTGGACAAAGCTGATGGTGCCCACGGACCAACTGAATTTGGAAGAGGGAAAGTCGGTGGAATCTTTTACCCTGGCGTTGTTCGGTGGAATCTGCTGGTGGGATGGCCTAGCCATGACAGGTATCGCCCCGGCAGAAACAGATCCACGGGCGTCGTTTAATGCTTGGTGGACCTACGCAAAGGGTAAGAGTATTCCCGTCGTCCCCAAGGAAGTTGCTGACACGCTAAAAACTGGCAACCAAGAAGAGATCAGCCAAGGAACACTCTTCCAAGTCAAAACCCAGTATCTCAAGCACATCGCCCGCAACGTTCCGGAAATCCAATCTGCGCGCGAAATGTGGCGACGCATGTCCACAGATCTAGACGTGTTACAAGGCGGTATTCCCGGTACGCTGATTTACGGTGAACTGCCAAAACCTCGTGATGCGTTTGTCATGCTGCGAGGACAATACGATCAACCGGGCGAGGCGGTAGTGCCGGGCACACCCGCAGTCCTGCCGCCGCTTGAATCGGCGGGGGAAACGCGGCTGACACGATTGGATTTGGCCAAGTGGCTGATGAGTGATGAGCACCCTCTTACTGCTCGCGTCACCGTCAATCGATTTTGGCAGCAAGTATTCGGTATCGGGCTGGTCAAAACCAGCGACGATTTTGGCGCGCAAGGCAACCCACCCAGCCATCCTGAATTATTGGATTGGCTGGCCAGCGATTTTCGGGATGCAGGCTGGGACGTGCGTCAACTCATTCGAAAAATGGTCACATCGGAAGCATTTAAACAGGCTTCTCAATGCCATGCCGAGACATTGGTTAAGGATCCAGAGAACCGCTGGCTAGCCCGCGGCCCGCGCCTACGTCTGGATGCTGAACAAGTCCGTGATGCTGCCCTAGCCGCCAGCGGACTGCTCAACGAGCGGATGGGTGGACCAGGCTTCAAGGGCTACCAGCCGCCGAACATTTGGGAGCCCGTTGGATACGGCGACAGCAACACTCGCTACTACTTAGAGGATGTTGGCCCAGATTTGTATCGTCGTAGCCTGTACAGCTTCGTCAAACGCACTGCTCCGCCTCCCTTTATGAGCAACTTTGATGCCCCGAATCGCGAAATGTTTTGCACTCGGCGTGAACGCAGTAACACTCCTCTCCAGGCGCTGCAATTGATGAACGATGTGCAACATGTGGAAGCGGCCCGAGGACTGGCCGAACGCGTGCTGTCGCAGACGAGCCCGCAGGCGTCCGCACGCATCAACGCCATGTTTCGCTTAGTGCTCGCGCGGTATCCGGATGAATTTGAAACCGCTCAGCTCAGGTCGTCCCTGGCGAGCTTCGATCAGCATTTTGAGGCCAACATAGAAGCCGCCTCGCAACTCGTGAACGTCGGGCAACGCAAGCCAGTCGACACGTTATCCACCAAGGAATTGGCCACCTACACGTTGTTGGCCAACTTGATTCTCAATTTAGATGAAGCCGTTTGTCGCAATTAGCGTGCGACGCCAGCGGACTACTGGTTGAACACTCGGCGATAAATGGGCCGACGATAAGCGAATTGGGCCCACATCAACGGAAACATCAGGTAGTCAAGCACGATCAGCGGCGTTCTGTATTCAATGTCATCGACGATCTGCGTTCCGGTAGCAGTCCGTACCAGCCGATGCTGG
>JBBQRC010000473.1:0-4917 GCA_038215215.1 Pirellulales bacterium | reverse complement strand
CCTGCCATCAATCTGTAACGATTACGAAAACTCTCTCGGCAGCACATTTTTTGCAACAGTAACAACACTCTATTTGCCGCGATTCCTGCAGGCTGTTTTGCCGATGGACGATAACACGCTAAGTCTCGCCGCGGCGAGATTCACCAGAGAACGTATGGGTTTTGCATGGCCATTAGCAGAGCTCGAAACAATTTAACCGCTTATCGCACGGACGTGGCACTGCGGAATTCCTCTTTGGGCGTTACGCCAAAGATACCGTGCCATGAAATTCACCACAGCACTGGTGGGGCCTCGAGGTTGGGCCGCACTTGTACTCGCTGGAGGGGCCACCCTGGCCGCTCCGTTTCTGAGATCTCCTCATGTTCCGAATGCAACGAAGTTCGCTACGGACGCAACTCCTCCTGATTTTTCTCCAGACTCGTGGCCCGATTTGTATGAGCAGCAGTTGGCGCCGACAGCCGGACAGGCGACTGATCTGAGCGCAAGCGATTGGCGCGAACTCTCGACACTGCAGACTGTCTCAGTGCAACCGCCTAAGGTCACCGGCAAGCTTCCATCAACAAGACGCGATCCGCTGGCGTCCGTTCTGCCTAGCTGGGCGGATCGTGGCCAACGGATAGATCACGTCGTGGACGCAGCGGCGCGTGGCGAGCCACTCGAGCCAAATCCGCCGAAAGTTGAAACAGAGATCCAGCCGCTGCGTCCCTGGGTTAATGCGAGCAAGAGCGGCGACGAAACCGTCATCAACGCAACTTCGTCATTGGCCAATTCATTACCAACCAACACTCCCGATCCTTTTTCGGGCTGGAGCAGCGTGGCGCAAACGGCAGGACAAAATGCACCGCATTTTGCCAGCCAGCCGTCAATCAAGCCGTTTGAAGAGCGACCGAAACAATGGCCGGATCAAAAGCTGAGAATCGGCGAGTTACCGATGGCCACGCGCCCCGGCATCAGTGCCATTGTCCAAGACAACCGGACCAAGGCACCGGCGCAGGACGCATGGGGAACAATTTCTCAGGATGTCGCACAGGCGCCCATAGGGACTGCCGAATCGATCACATCGCCCTTCGGGACTGGTGCACCGCGCGTTGGACTCAGCTCGGCACTCACCAGCGCAGCGCTGCCCGCAGTACCAGAGAACGCGCCATCGATGTCCGCCCCACCGATGCTCTCCAGCCCAGCAGATGCGCCTTACGACCGTAATCCGGCATCAGAACAAATTCCTGTCGGGCAGCCAGTTCCCATGCGGACGCGGCAGTTCATTTTTCAGCCTTCAAAACGCGCGTAAAACGTCTGCGGCGCAGGTTAAGTCGCCTGAGCATAGCCGACTTCCCACTCGGTCGTCACATCAAGCTATAATGCGCCGCCCCAAGCAGCACTCATCACGCCAATGCAATGACGGAGATTCCAGTGACGACACAGGCAGATACCGATTCGGGCGAGTCGTCTCCTCGCGAAAAAATCACGCGTGGTCAGTGGATGGCCCTGACGGCTGCCTTGCTCGGCTGGATGTTCGACGGGGCGGAAATGGGGGTCTTCTCCATGGTGGGTCGCAAGGCCATTCAAGATCTCTACGGTTATTCACCCCCCATCCTGCCCCCGCAGGAGAGTGAAATTGGTTTTGCCTTTGGGGTGATTATTGCCGTGTTTTTAGTGGGTGCGGCGGCGGGAGGAGTGATCTTTGGATGGCTTGGAGATCGACTCGGTCGCGTCCGCGCGATGAGTCTAAGTGTGCTGGTCTACGCACTGTTTACAGGCTTGTGTGGCTTTGCAGCCACTCCGTTGCAGTTAGGTGTTTTACGCTTCATTGCTTCAATGGGCATGGGAGGCGAATGGGCCTTGGGAGTCGCCCTGGTCATGGAAGTTTGGCCTAATCGGTCACGCGCTTTAATGGCTGGCCTGATCGGTGCGGCCGCCAACGCCGGTTATCTACTGGTAGGCATCGTCAGCATGGGACTCAACACGGTGATCGGCACTTTGGGCAAGACCTTGCTGGCTACTGGTTTGAGCTCCGAAACGGTGACCAGGCTCGTTGCCAATGACGGTTGGCGATTGATGATGATGTTGGGGACACTCCCCGCGCTGCTAACCTTCTTCTTTCGAATATTTGTCCCCGAGTCTCACAAATGGGAGCAGGGAAAACGACAAGGACATACCACCGGTTGGAGAACGGTTGACTTGTTGGGAGTTGTCGTCGGCTGCTTGGGACCAGCACTCATCATTTGGATCTGGACGCCCAATCATGCAATTTGGGAGCGGGCCGTGGGAACACCCATCGGTCTGGCAATCGCCACCGCAGGCTTCTCATTTCCGGTAGTCCGTTATCTGCAACGTCAATTGGCTCAGGAGGGCTCCGCCAGCATGTCGAGCACTATGCGCGTCATTCTTGGTCGGATGTTTCTGGCGGCCAGTCTCAGCGGTGTAGCCTTGCTCGGCACCTGGGGAACGACTCAATGGGCCATGTCCTGGGCTGGTAAACTCTCCGAGAAAATGACCATCGAGAACCCGAACCTGTTGCAGCAGTTTCCTAAAGAATGGACACAAATTACCGTGGCGATAGGAGCGATCATCGGTACACTAATGGCCGCTTGGCTGGGTGAGAAACTGGGGCGTCGCATCACGTATGCTATGATGTGCGTCCTCTCCATGCTGTCGGTGTTGTGGTTGTACCAAATGCACAACACTTTTGGCCTGCCGATGCTCTTTGCCGCCTTGGTGGCGGGTATCTGCACCGCCTCCTTTTATGGTTGGCTACCGTTGTACCTACCCGAACTTTTTCCCACGCGTGTTCGCGCTACTTGTCAAGGTTTTGGTTTTAACTTCGGGAGAATCTTGGCGGCCATTGGTACGTTGCAGATGGCGGCGCTCTTGGGGAGTTTGCAAGGATTCAAAACCTATGCGGGCGAAGTGGGCAGCTATCCTGTCGCCTGCAGTTTTCTGACAGTCATTTATCTGGCCGGAATTGTTTTGGTATGGTTCGCCCCAGAGACAAAAGGGCAAGCATTACCCGATTAACGCTGTGTCCTTAGATCGGTATTGGTTGCCGCAGACGGCCCCTGTAAGACACCCCGCATGACCACGTCGCTCGCCTCATCGCTGAGTTCCTGTTCGGTACTGAACCGCATGTAGTTGGCGTTGGCGTTACTGATCAGAACCCCCCTCTTGTTTGCCGCGCCTTGAGCCCCCCCGGGGAACGGTGGAAATTGCCAACCAATCGACAATATTTGGTTGGATGATGGTGTGGCCAGAGTTGCCGAAGCGGGCAACTGAGACTGTTGTTGGCGGGCGGCGAGCTGAGTGACTCGGTATTCGTCGCGGATGTCGGCCAAATGTTCAATAAGAATCCGCCGCACTTCCAGAATAGCCTTCGGTGTGCTGTGGATCAACTGATGTTCGGCAGCCACCACCACCTCGCTGATCGCATCATCAGCATGGGCACTTTCGAAACTCACAATGCCATCGCCCGTAGCTTCAACTTCATGGAACCAGGTGCGTGTCGGTACCATGCCCACGATGTTATGGAATGTCACCCAGGGTGCTCGGGGAGCGCGGAGCAGCGCTGGAAAAACGGGCGAATCGGGGCTCAGTGAATCGATACTTGTATCCGTAGTCAGAAGTGACGTGTTGCGGAACAAGCCAGGATTTTGCTGAATGAGCGCTGTACCGGTCGCCACCATAATGGTTGGCAGCTTAATGATTTGCCGACCTAGCCAGCGCGTGGTGTCGCTGGCGTAATCGCTGCCGCGCAGTGGCGTACCAATGGTGACGACTCTGCGAATCGATGGATTGGCATGGAAAAAAGCCGCTTGCCGCAACTCTTCAATCGTTTCAGGCTTGCCTTTGACTTTCTCAAACGGCTTATCGCTAAGAATCTTCCAGAAGTCGTCGCGAGATTCAATGGTCTGTAACCGGCTGACCAACCCACCCATGCTGTGAGCGACCAACACAGCTTGATCCAAGGCGGGATAACGATGATCGGGATCGAGCTCTTGCCGCATGGTCTCCAGGTCCTGGCGAAACTGCGTGGCACTTAACCAAAACGGTTGACCGGTCGGATACTGGTAGAACCAGAATTGATAGTTCTTCCGCAGCTCGGGAAAGCTGCGAAGATCGTTGAACATGGGCATCCAGGTCGAGGGACTTGACCACAGTCCGTGAACCATCAGCACCGGGACGCGCGCTGGATCGAAGGGCTCCAACATGAAAATACCCCGCGATGCCTGTAGTTTTCGCGGATTCAGCAAGCCAGCGGTGGCTTGGTCGCGTTCCCGGAATTGGTCACTGTCGAGAAAGTGAGCCAGGGACTTGCTGAGATCGGATTGAAGCGGCACAAGCCGACCAGCCAATTGCAGGTCGTGGGAGACCAGTGGGTCGTGGAACTCGAGGACGCATTGGTGGCGGTGAATTTTCCCGCGCCCCGGCATGCTGGGTTGTACCACTCGCAGCAGTGCCGTGACCGGAAAGCTCAGCCCCTTGGGATAGTACTTTTCGCGTGGATCGGACGGATCACCAGCGCGGCGGATGGCGATCAGCGGTACTCCCAAGCCGTAAGTGGTTCCGGACCCAGCTAGTTTGTCTAATTCAAATTCACTCACGAATTCAAAGCGTTCGAAATCTTCAACACGCCAGCTTCCGCAGACAGTCGTGGCAACTTCGTACGTTTGATTACCCGTGGTGACTTTGTAGCTCGTCCCCGGTTTTAACTGACCTTTGGCATTTACGAGGCGCAGGGACGCCTGGAGCGATTCGTTGTAAAGATCACACGCGCCACGAAACTGCGGATCGTAAGGATTACGCACCGCATCGAATTCACCAGAAAATAGGTACATGTACGCATTGCTGACTGCCACGCCGTACATATCCAAGGCGCGGGCCTCGTCTTTGTTCTTCTCCGCGCGTTTGCCAAGAATATAAGCC
>JBBQRC010000472.1:0-4934 GCA_038215215.1 Pirellulales bacterium | reverse complement strand
TGAAAATAATTATTGTGTGGCGAAGGGAGATTGGGGTTTTCCATAGTCGGCTCATTATAACAATTACCTATTTCAGAGCGACGACACAAACCCCTGAGTTACTTGCTTAGCATGAGCGCAACGCTCAAAGATTGGAAACGACGCAAATTCCGAGCTCGCTTCACTCGCTACTTTGAACCCGACCGGATCTCTGGACGGGAGGGTGGTCGATTGCGGTAAACGCGCAAAACAGTTGATGGGACCAAGATAAGCACCTTGAAACGCCTCAATATTTGGTGGGGAAAATATTCGGAAAGGACAACTAGCTGAACTCGTGACGGATACCAACTCGCCAACCATGCGAAACCCATGAAGAGTTTCGCCTTTGTGAATCAGTACTTGGTGTCAGTCTACTAGTAATCGCCCAACTGGGTCTATTGGTCTTGCTGGATGCGGATACGACGGTATTCCATTTGCCCGCGGTCACCTTCCAGTCCGATTGGGCCGGTGGCCGGGAGCTTGAATTCGGCTTCCAGAACTTCGCCATTGCAGGTGCAAAATGCAGATCCACCTTTGGCCACCACGACCAATTCATTCCAGTCGCCCGGCTTATAATTCTTCAGCTCTTTGTAAGGTCCAGCCAGCGGATAGTCGCGGCACTGCAGTTGTGGCTTGCGCAGAAACACGCCGCTGTCTGCATTGGGGGTGGCGCGAAACTCGAGTTTCAGCGTAAAGTCCTTGGGAAACTCCTCGACCGTCCACAATTGCTGAATGCGACGGCCTTCCGCCGGCGTGGTCACAACCAGACGTCCGTTTTTAGCCAAGTAGCGGCCATCATCGCTGACCATCTTGCCTGCTAGATGATCTTTCGGTGATGAGGTCAGGTACCAGCCGGTCAAATCGCGGCCGTTGAACAGACTGACAAAGCCGGCTTCTGGCTCGAATGTATCTGCTTCCTTTTCTACAAAGCCGAGCGTCGCCAGAATGGGTCGTAAGGCAAGCGCCCACTTGTGATAGCCCTCCGCGTTGGGGTGAAGCAGGTCGGGAAACTCTTCGAGTCTGGCGTCACCTGCAGCATTCGCAAACAGCGTCCACGTATCGAGCACGGTGACTTGTGGATCCCCTTTCACGGCCGCAGCACACAATTCATTAATTTTTTTGATCTTGTCCGCGGGACGCTTCTTCGTATCGGAACTTGGGAAAACCTGGCATAACACCAGCGGCATCTTCGAGTTATAGCCTTTCAACTCGGTCACGATTTGTTTCACGTTGGCCGCAATCATCTCAGGTTCGGCCCCTTCTTCCAAATCGTTGGTCCCCATCAGCATGACGACGGCCGCGGGCTTGAGAGACAGCACATCTGCCTGCAAACGCCACAGCATGCCGCGGGTGGTATCGCCGCTGATGCCGCGATTGGCAACTTTCGCATCACCCCCCACACCACCCAGCGCATCGCCCCATCCCTGAGTAATCGAGTCCCCAAGGAAGATGATTGCCCCGGTGTCTTGAGCAACTTGTTCGGCCCATTTCCCACGTCGCTCAGCCCATAATTTCTTGAACCAGTCATACCGACGCATCGGCCCAACCCCTGGCAAGCTGGCATCGTCGTCTGGGATTTGCAAAGACGCCTGCTGGCTGGGTAATTTATCCTGAGCCGTGGCTTGAGGGACGAGGCAGAGGAACGCTGAGCAAAGTATGAAAATCGTGCGGAACATAGCAGCGCCTTGGTGTTGAAATTGGGTACGGCTGGATATCGATCATGGACGTAGCGTGATCGCAACTTCCCAATTTCGCAATGACCCAGGCACCCTTTTACCCCAAGATCTCGCGCTTGCGGTCGATGTAATCCCACACCACGTATCGATCAAGATCTTTGCCGGCGGTGAAGAAGACACGTCCGCGCGTCTTCTCCGCTAAACGGTAGGCAAAGCGAATGTCCTCCTCGGACTGCGACCAACTGGGGACGAGAAACATGTTGATCGTGATACCGTCGCGCTGGCACAAGCTCCCCTCTCGCATCGTCGCTTGTTCCGTGCGCGGATCGGGCGGGTATAAGAGGTACAACATCGAATCTTCGAAATGGGCCGTTGGCAGTCCGTCGGTAATCAGAATGATCTGCTTATTGGGAGTATCGACAGTGGCCAAATTTTGACGCGCTAGCCGCAAGGCGTGCTGAATGTTCGTGAAGTGGGGATGAATCTGCTGTTCACTGATATCATCGCGGCTCATATCCGCGCGAAGCTGAATCCAGGGGTCATGGATCGTGACCTGCTTCGGCATCATCTCAATAATTTCTCCAGGTGTACGCAGCTTGGCGAAAGTGTACATTTCGATGAACCTGAGGAAGTCCCCTGGAAACTCGCTAGAGATCAATCCCTGTAACGCCAGCGCCATGCGTTTGACATTCATGTATTGGCCGTCGTAACGCATCGAACCGCTCATGTCCATGATGACCACCGTGGCGCATTTCGGCGAATTGCGGGTGCGATGGACTTCGATATCGTTGGTCTTAATGCGAATCGGATCGGCTGTTGGGTCGCGCAGCAAGGCATTGATAACCGTCTGCGTCGTATCCATGTTGGCTAGACTATCGCCAAACTCATATTGTTTGGTGGCCGGTAATTCGACACTCCCTTCGCCCACGATCCGGCCAGCATGGCGACCGCTTCGTCCAGGTTGCAGGTTGGCAAAAATACGTTCCAACAAGCGACCTTGAAAAAGTTTGTAGGCCTGAGGAGTCAACCGAAAAGCACCCGTTTGTTGATCGCGTTCCAGCCCTTGGCGTTCGGCCATTTCCCTGACCATATTTTCAACTTGTTGCCGCATCTCCTCCAAGCCGGACATATCTTCGGGCGAGGCGAATTCGCTGAGCTTTTCCATGTCGATGACGCCGATTTGCGCCGTCTTGGCGGCTTCCTCAAGCTGTTTGAGCAAGTCGTCGATCGCTTCCAATTCCTGCTTGATTTCGATCGCCTGCGGAACCGTCATCCGCTCGCTGCCGGTAAATGCGTACTTCGAAACCAATTCCTCGATCTGATACTTTTCGCCGAGTCGCTCGATCACGTGGACGAGTTGAGCGGCGAAGCGGTCGGTGTCATCACCTACCTGATAATAAATGCGTTCGAGCAAATAGATCTGTTCGTCCTCGATCGCGCGCTTGAAAACTCCACGCAACGCAGCTGGTGGGGTCGCTTTACGAGCTGAGTTAGCAAAGGCCTTGACCGCTTTCTTCGAGACTGCGTCCGTTTCGTACTTGGCGAGGATCTTACGCTTCCGCTCCTCGAGCATGGCGCGGAGAAAGTCGATACTTGGACCTAGTCCCGCGATCTGACTCGGGTCGAGCGTTACGGCGCGAGCGAGTTCTTCTTCCGTCAGCTCTTTGTATTTGCCGTACATGAGGGCATGTTCAAAGGCCGGCGAAACCAAGTCGGCTGGTGGTTGCGTCGGACTGGGGAACTGCGCTGGGTTGTACTTTTGATAGGTGTGAACGACACCGCCGAGTCTGTTTTTGCGAGTCATTATGCTTTCCCGACGGATTTGTTGATACAAGAAAAAAACTGGGTGCTCGATCAGTCCACATCCGAATTTTCATCGGATATGTGACCGCCAGGCACTACACTTCGTAATGTACTTTTCCGTGCTTCTGAGCTCGACTAATGCGATCGATGGCGTACAGTCCGGCCAGTACGAATTCAACGCAAGACGCCCGCACTGCCACATTGTCGCTGGCGTTCACCTCGAACGCCTTCTCCCAAGCGGCGGGCACGATCTTCAGCCGTTCCGCGTAGGCTTGGCTCGGCAACATATCCCCGACCTCAACGCGGACTCCCTTGCTGAATATCTCGGCAATCTCGCTTAAGCCGAAATCTTCGACATACTGCTGGAAAACATTTTTAATGGCGGTCGCGATCAGGGCTTCGAGTACTTGCCGTTCGTTCATCTGATGGCTGCCCATCAAATCCAACTCGAGCTTCCCGAGGGAACTTGACACCAGGTGGCCAAGGTCGCTGATCCGCGGTACCGCAGGCGACTCGCCAAGCACGATAGCTCGTTGCCGCGCGCTACCGATCATGGCTCGATAATTGGACAAACTAAAGCGTGCCGAGACACCGGACGCCTGATCAACATATTTGCTCTTCCGCGCCTGCAACGTAATCTCTTCGATGATCTCAGCCATGAAGTAAGGGATGAGTACTGGGAATTGACCACCCAAATCGACGTTGGCCTCCTGTTGCATGATCTCAATACCCAACGACCGTTCGCGGGGATAATGAGTTTGAATCAACGAGCCAATGCGGTCCTTGAGCTGAGGAATCACTTTTCCACTACGGTTATAAGTGCTCGGATTGGCGGAGAACAAAATGAAAATATCAAGATCGAAACGGATGGGGTAGCCGCGAATCTGAACATCGCGTTCCTCAAGGATATTGAACAAGCCAACCTGCACCAGCTCGTCGAGCTCCGGTAACTCGTTCATGGCGAATATACCTCGATGCATGCGGGGAATGAGACCAAAGTGCAACGCCTCTTCAGTACTCATGCTGACGCCGCCCGTTAGTTTCGACGGATCGATTTCACCGATGATGTCAGCAAACTTAGTGCCCGGACTTAAACGTTCCGCGTAGCGTTCTTCCCGCGGCCACCACGCGACGGGAATCTCGTCCTCCGAGTGGGAGGCCACAAACTTCTTGGCCGCATTGGTGATGGGCGCATACGGATCCTCGTGTATCGGTACTCCAGGGAAGTCGAGATAAGGCAACTCGGCATCTAGAAACCGCACCAGCGAACGCATCAGCCGACTTTTTGCCTGCCCCTTCTCTCCCAAAAAGAGCATGTCATGTCCGGCTAGTAAAGCGATATTGATTTCCGGGATCACTGTATCTTCATAGCCGACGATGCCTGGATACAACGGCTCGTCGGCCGCCAACAGGCGGGTGAAGTTCTCGCGTAATTCC
>JBBQRC010000471.1:0-4958 GCA_038215215.1 Pirellulales bacterium | reverse complement strand
TAAGAAAATTGGCGAACTGCGTGATGGTCTGCAAAAAAAGCCCCCTTTCATGTTTAGCTCAAAGTTGATTTGGCAAAGGAAACGTGTCTCAGTTGGATTTCATCCATGAAAATTTGTGAAGAACTGAAACTGGGTACGGATAGTGCTTAGGATTTGATTCGGTTTTCAAACTTGAACAAATTTTCGACAAATGCAGTCTATTTTTCCAAGTTTGGCTACTATCACGCGAGTAGTTGGTGGAGCCTAAGATCACTCTCAAGGAGGACGGAAGTCATGTTAGTATTAAGTCGCAAAGAAGGTGAAAAGCTCATCATTGGTGGCAATATCACTTTGGTTGTCTCTAAGATATCGGGCAATCGGATTACTCTCGGCATCGAGGCGCCTGCGGACGTCAAAATCATGCGTGGGGAGCTTAATGGGCCGCAGAGCGACACGCGGCCCAACATTGTGCCCATGCGGCGAGCTACTGCGATGACAATTGATTTGGACGAGTGCGAGAATATCGCGTTGGATAAGCACGCGATCTAAAAATAACCTGCTACGGCTCGGCTGACATCCCAGACTCAGCGAGCCGCGACACAGGGGCGAAGCGACACAACGTGCGACAGTGGCCCAACAGGTTACGTGGAAGAGGTGGATGGTGAGCCTCTGCCCGAGAGCGTTTTCTCGGTGGCCAGCATGTGCGTAGCAATTTCGTCCGCGGTAAAGCGTTCCGTGAGCGCAATGCTGTGATGGACGACAAGTGTCCGCTCGGCAGCTATCGTTGCATTCGGAAGGCTGCTAGCCAAACGGCAGCGGCGGCTTGAACGCCGATGAAATCCCGGAAAGCCGATGCCAAAAGGTAGCGGTGCTCGTGGTGGCGATTGCTCACTGCGACTTGATTCGTTCAAGCTTGTATGAGCGTAATGGGAGAGGCAGGAGACTAGATCTTCACGCAGTGAGGTAGTCTGGTTCTCCGACATTTTCTGCGCGTAACCAGCAGGTAATATCCACCCGGCTTGGTAAAAAGCGGTGGAGTCAGCCGTTGTTTCAAAGGCACCGTTCCAGTTGCAATTGGCTGCACCAAGCTGGCGGTTCACTCGGGTGAAAAAATCTCGGCAGCGCTGATTGATTTTGTCCAGCCATGGTAATTGTGCCAGCACAATTGCGGCCTGGATCTCGCTTAAGCCGTAAGGGCCGCTCCCCGCGCCGGCGGCCAGTCGAGCACGCTGAGCCAGTGAAGCGTCCGAAGTGCCCCAAGCGCCACCGCGACCACAAGTGAGTACTTTGCCCCCTCCGAAACTGACGATGGCAGCATGTCCCAAACTGCCCGCAGGAGTGGACACATTCGAGCCGTCTCCAGGCGCCCCGCCCAGGCGGGCTCCAATGGCCTGACAGGTGTCCTCAATGAGCCACAGACCGTGGGTGTCGCACCAAGATCGCAAGTTGGCCATTGCTTGCAATTCTCCGTGCAAATGACTAGCAATGACAGCTTTGCAAGTTGAGCTGTAGGCAGCTACCCAAGCCCCTTGCGCGATCGACCAACTGCCTGGCATCACATCGATCAGCACAGGCCGCGCTCCAATCCGCTCAACTGCCCAGAAATTTCCTGGGTAGTCATACGCAGACATCAGTACCTCATCCCCGGATTTGACTCCCGCACCGCGCAACACAATTTCCAGCGCTGCCGTGCCGCTGCTAGCAAGCTCGACCGTGGTCTGCCCAAGAATGTCGCTCAAACGCAGCTTCAATTCTTGCGAGTGTTCTCCCTGGTAGCGACGCCACCCATCCGTTGCTAGCAAATGCGCTACCGCTTGCTGAACACAATCTTGTATCTCCTTGAGCAACATGGATCAACTTTAACCAATCTGGTAAAAACTCAGACACTACTGGTGAACTGTATTCGGCTGACCCCTTGTTGCAAGTCGAAGCAGACGGTGAGTTTACGTTCTTCGCGAAGGTAACTCCCGGCGACGAGCGACGGCAGGCTTGGCACCGCTTCGATTGCCGTCGTTTGGCCGCCGCGTTCCAAGAGCAACTTACTGGGTTGCTCGGGCAGTGCTATTTGAATAGTAAAATTCGGGCAACTAAAGGGTGCGTTCAGGGTGAGCGTTGTTCCAGAGAGCTCGAATTTCGTGAACTCTTTGGCGGTCCAGTAGCGTCCGATCTCGCTGACTTTCATCCACAGCGTCTGTTCTTTGAAGCGTTGTTCGAGGGCTAGGACAACTTTTTGAAAATCCCGATATCCGCTGAGTAATCCATTGCAGTAGAGACCTGGCCAGTGGCAGAGCATCACGGCAGGCAGGCGTTTTTCGATCAATTCAACCATACGACCTGAAGTGGCATCTGCGTTCGCATAAAGTTCCCCGCGGCTCTCCTCGACGCCGTCCCATCCGCCAAACCAATCCCCAGTGCCTGCCGGTATGTTGACCGTCAAGCTCGGCGCGGCGCGATCCACGCCCTGCAAGTTTTCAAATCGCGGCAAGACACTTTCCTCGTTGAGTGAAACGTATTTGAAGTAGTGTGGTAGTTCGGTACCGTAAACATCACGGACCGCTTGGAAAACGGCCAGAGGAAGTTTGTCTTTCACTTTGTTACCAAAACCGCCGGGAGTCGTGATTCCTTCGCAGGGGAGATCACAGTTTTTGAGGATGCGTAGCGCGTAGGCCAGGTAGGCGGCAAGCTCGTCGACGCTCACATCTTGTTGCGGAAAGGAGTTTTCCATAGTGGCCGCCGAGATCTCTGCTTTGGGACGTCCCGTAGCCAAGTCGATCAGCCGTGTATGCGTAATCATTTCGGGGTGGATATCCCAGCGTGGCACCATCAGTTCGCGGACTAACTGCAGACTTTCTTGCAATTGCTTATGCGACCAACCTGGAAGCTCTCGATCCAGCCAACCGACACAGGCGGGATAAGGGACAATGCTGTATTTGCCCCTTACGTCGTGTTCGGCGCACCACGAGCCGAATTCGCGTACGAAACTATCAGGAATCTCTGCGGGCCAGTCTTGCCAAGGTTTTTTGTATTCCGCGCGCTCAGGATGAGCGGTGGCAAACTGGGGCATACAGAATTTCCCCATGTTCACCAGGCAGGTCGAGTCATCAATGATGAACGAGAGAGGGACTCGCCCTCGCGGCAAATCGACTTCTATCCGTGGAATCGACGCGGCGCCGCAAGCTAAGTTCGTGAGGTCGCTGCCGAGCAAGGACGCCGTAGCAGCAGCGGAAAGAAATTCCCGGCGATTCACCATGCTTGAGTCTCCCTGCGGACGATTTCGCCGCGATTCGATGTAGACGAAGCCAAGCCAAAATTGTATACGTCCTGCTTGCGGGCCGTGCCTGGTTGCTGAGTCCTATTCTAATCGGTTGTCGCCCCCGCGCGGTCGCGTGACGGCGTGTTCGCTTGACGAAAGGAATGATTGTGCCAGCAGAAACCGTAGCGAACTTGGACGCAGCAGAAACTTTAACGGCACAGGGGGGAGTCCCTTCCAGCACGGTTACAGATTGGGTCCACGATGCTTTCGGCGGACTTGCACGCGGCGAATTAAATGAAGCGTCCTCCCTGCTGCTGTTCAAATTGATCGTCCCCGCGACGACGGCAGTGCTGATGCTGATCGTGACCTATTTTGTTGCCAAGTTAGTGGCCCGCTGGCTGTCGACGGCTGTCTGTAAACGCGTCGATGAGACTCTGGGCAAATTTGTGGGCCGCCTGACATTTTATGCTGTGATGATCGTCGGCAGTTTGGGGATACTCTCTCAGGCAGGCGTTAGTGTGGCCGGGGCTGCAGCCTTACTCACCGCGGCAGGCTTTGCCATCGGCCTGGCATTTCAAGGAACACTGAGCAACTTTGCAGCCGGGGTCCTGTTGCTTGTCTTCCGGCCTTTTAAAGTGGGTGACTTGGTGGTGGTGGGAGGGGTGACGGGCAAGATCTATGAGATCGATTTGTTTACGACCATCCTCGACACGACCGACAATCGCCGCTTGATTCTCCCCAACAGTTCCATCTCGGGCAACACGATCGAAAACGTGACCTACCATCCTCATCGCCGTGTTGAGATAATCGTGTGTGTGGCGTATCGCGCGAATATGGATGAAACCCGAAAAGTGCTGGCAACCGCTGCCGAATCGATCAGTGACATCCTGATAACCGGGGAAGGTCGCGGATACCAAATCTGGCTCACGAATCTAAACTCCAGCTCCGTGGATTGGACCGTTCGCTTCTGGACCGCCAGGGACAACTACTGGCCCGCGCGGGAACGATTGATTGGGGCAGCCAAAAAACACCTCGACATGAACCATATCGAAATTCCTTTCCCTCAAATGCAGCTCCACTGGGATAACGCGAAAGCGATTGAGATCACACGTCCAGAAAGTCAGCCAACGATCCCCGTGCCCCAAATCGCTTTCGCCAGTGCAAACAGTGGCATGGCCAAGGTGCGCCCCCGCGCTCGCGGCGACGCCAATCACGTCGCTTAGGATCGTCCGATCAATAACGGTCCCAACTGAATGTACCGTTAATCGAAAGCTAATAAATGGGCTTAATGCTCGTTTGCAGATAGCGAATGACGGACTCGAGCAGGGTACGTGAGGCAATGCGTATGCGGACACTGGCCACGGCCCCTTTCAGATGAGGCGGACACTCTTTCGCTAATTGAATCGTCACTTCGTAATGCGGCACCTCCGGTGCCAACTTGCCTTGCAGATTCCGCAGCGACACTAGACTGGTATCCCCCAATAACTCAGCGGGTGTTTCTTCAATTGGATCTGGAGAAATGCGCACGATATTCCCAGGTGCAATGAATTGCAAATTCCCATCCCAGCGGCAGCTGACCGCAGCGTTCAGACTCAGCAGCTTGACGTCTTGCTGGGAGACAAGAGCGGTCAATATTTGGCGGCTTTGTGGAGTAAACCAACCCAACGTCGTCCCGCGTTCCACAGTGCAACCACTTTCGCTGGGGTCCAAAATGTTTGGATTGGCG
>JBBQRC010000470.1:0-4967 GCA_038215215.1 Pirellulales bacterium | reverse complement strand
GGCCAGCGTAGTGAGGCAGCACTTAGCGCCAAGCTCTTGCTGGCTACCCAGCCATTCGAATCAGCGACCTGGAAGTCACGGTTCACTGCCATCGCCAACGGCGAATAAGGGGTCGTCCCAAAATAAGATACCGTTTTGATTCCCTCTCACCCTGCCCTCTCGCGCTATTTCTACTTTTCAGGGCGGGAGCGAGAGAACGAGTGCGGTAACTTGATTTGAAACGACGCCTAAGTTCGACTTTCGCAGTTTTTTGGACTGCTGCGACTTGTCGCAGCTTTCATTTTCAAGCGTGCGCAGCACCCGTGTGTGAATTTTGTGACACCCCAGTGGTCACGACCTAGAACGAAAACAGCCAAACGGTTCTGGAAGTTGAGGGGAAGGCCAAAGCGGTGATGAATCACCGCACTCCAAAAAGTGCGAAACTGGAACTAAGCTCGTACAGGCTATTTAGTTATTGCCGGCCCCAAATGGGTCCGCGCCAAACGGATTTGCGGTCGCTCCACCTGCGGCTGCTGGGGCTGCTCCTGCGGCTGCTGGGGCTGCACCAAACGGATCACTGCCACTTCCAAAGGGATTGCCGCCTGCCGGAGGCGTTTCAAACGGGCTACTTCCCGGTGCCATTTCTCCACCCTCCGCAGGTGTTGTAGCGGGTTCAATCTCTGTCGCGCCTGCTTCGGGTAATTTCGGCGGCGTGACCATCACGGGAGCGACGCTTCCCATTGGACGTAAGCATTGGACCTGCCCATGCTTGCCAATTAAGTACACGCGGTCACTGATCTGGTTCGTGACTGCATGGCCAAGAGCGCGCGGCAGAGAACGACCAAGGACTCTCCCCGTACCAATGTCAAAACCAATCACCTCATTGATCATCGTGCGGGCATAAACCACGTTATTGGCCACGGCCAGTGGTTGGGTGACACCCAACGAGTCGCTAGCCCAAGCTTCCACTCCCTCTGCGTCATTGACGCAATAGAGCGCTCCGGTATCGGAGGCCACAAAAACATTTGATCCCACAATCAGTGGCGGTGTCGAAAAGGATTGCCCGCCGAGATACTCCCATTGGATGCGGCCAAGTCGATCATCGACCACAATCTTGCTCAGCTTGCCGCCCAAATTGCCCGCATAAAACGCGCCGTTTCCAACTCCCAGACAGCGTACGATGGGAGTTGAAGATTGATAACGCATCCACACGCTGGGGGTGTCAGTGGCATTAAACACGTAGACGAGGCTATCATTGGACGCCATGGCGCAAAGATTTCTATCCAACAGACTGACGGTGTCACCGATCGCGCGCCCGCGGATAACGTAACCCCAGCGTTGGATGAAGTTGGTGTCGCCGATGCCATAAGCCTCGACTCTACCGGAAAAATCAGCCACAAAAGCCATCGTGTTTGTCACCGCCACCGCGTTGCTCGTGGCGTACTGCAAATGCTTGTCTTCGAGCTGCTTGCCGGTCTCCCAGTCCAACACGTAGAGCCGCTCACCTTGAATGATGGTGATACCTGCTTTCGAGAGTCCTGCGGGAAACGCGGGGGCACCGCTGTCGCCGCAGATAGTAGCCCACAATAGATTGCCGGTCTCGGCATCTAAGGTAGCCACCGAACCAGAGCGGCTGACCAACACTAGTTTTACGCGTGGAATAACTTGTTCGATAACTTCAAAACCGGTAGGCTCTGATAACATGGAAGCAACGTCTTGTAATTGACGCTCGCGCATCATTCGCGCGGCATCTGCGGCTCCCAAAGTTGTCGAAATCAACCGTGTCCAATCGATGAATCGCGAGTTTTCGGCGTACGAGATAAAGCCATCGCGATCTCGATCGATTTCTGAGAATGCTCGGCCCAGATTGGTTGCCTCGGCAGGAGAGACTTGGCCATCGCCATTTTTGTCCCAACTGATGAACTGAGCCTCTTGCAGCGCCTGTTTTTTGGCTAGTTCGATCCCAATCGGATTTCCGCTTCGATCGAGCTTATCGGCTGCGATGCGAATGGTGTGGCCTGGCAACTCGACCACTGCGAACTTCCGAGGATTTGTTTCTTCAGTCCAAAGCTGGGCGGAGGCTAGTCCCGACGTCAGCGGAAGTTGGACTTGGCTTTGCCAAGCCAGTTCTAGTCGCAGTCGCCGCGCATCTTCGCTCATCACTTGAGCCAAACCAGTAAGTTGAGCAGTGGACCAAATGAGACAGGTCAGTGTAACAAGCAGTCGCATGGTCTCCTCCGAGACATTTGGATGAAGTGACAAGGACCAATACAAGTGCCCAAAATCGAGGAGATTCAGCTACCTGAAGCTTGGTCGAGGGGAACCCGTGCACCAGCGATTGTGTGCAAAAGCACCTTTTCCCTCCGGACCAGTATACTCACCCCGCCGCATTTTTCGAAACAAATCGTGTAGTAGACAAACGTGGACCAAACGTGTCCCGGTTCCATCGACAATGTCGTGCCAATTACCTAAAATACGCGGCCCAGCTGTCGAAAGGTCAAAAAGACGTGCTTCTCAAGCAAAATGCGATCCATCAGGGCGACTGCGTCAAATTATTGCAGAAACTGGAACCAGGGTCTGTAGATTTGGTGTTTGCCGATCCGCCATTTAACAGTGGTTACGAATACGATGTCTACGATGATCGTCAAGAGTCTGTGCATTTTCTGAATTGGTGCGAACAGTGGATTGCCGGCGTGTATCAGGCGTTGAAGGCTGATGGGACATTCTGGCTTGCTATCGGGGATGAATACGCTGCCGAGCTTAAGATCGAAGCGCAGAAAGCCGGGTTTAGCTGTCGGAGCTGGGTGATTTGGTATTACACCTTTGGTGTCAATTGCGTTAACGGCTTCAGTCGCTCACACACACACATATTTCATTTTGTAAAAGACAAAAACAGCTTCACATTTAATCGACCCAATCCCCAAATCCGCGTCAAATCTGCGCGTCAACTCGTCTATGCCGATAATCGCGCCAATCCCAATGGACGCTTGCCTGACAACACCTGGATTACACGTCCGCAGGACGCGCCAGAGTCATTTAGTCCGCAACATGATACGTGGTATTTCGCTCGCGTCGCTGGCACCTTTAAAGAGCGCGAGGGATTTCACGGCTGCCAAATGCCTGAACAATTGCTGGCTCGAATTATCCTCGCTTCGAGTCGACCGCAAGACCTAGTGCTGGATCCATTTGGCGGTAGCGGGACGACTTTGTGTGTCGCCAAGAAGCTGGGACGTCGTTGGATGGGCTTTGAGCTTTCCGAAGATTATGTCAAATACATTGGTCAGCGCCTCAACAAGACATCGCTAGGCGGTGCGATCGACGGTCCAGACGATCCCATCGAGAGTGCGCCAAGCTCGGCCGAGGGAAAACGAAAAAAGAAACCGTTTAGCAAAGATACAGAAAAAGCTGTGATCGAAGCATACAGCAAGTTTGGCTACCCAGCGGACTACCTTTTGTGCGACAAGAACCTGAACTCGGAATTCGTATCGTTGTGCTTGAAAAAAGGAATTGGTGGCAACGCGTATCTTTGGAACCGGTACCTGTTACGACTGCGAAAGGCTGGCAAGTTGCCACGAGCACAAAAGCGTCCACCGCAATTCGCGCCTGAGAATCTAAACCTGTTCGGATTCGCCAGCGAAGTTGCCTGGCGACTCCTGGCAATTGATTACCAAAAAACGCTCGACGACATCCTGTGCTCACCGGAGTTTGCAGACGAATTTGATCGCTTGGCAATCGAGTTCAGCCCAGGTGATATCAAAGTCACTTCGCTCGACTATCGGAGGGCAGCTCTGGCAATCCGCAAACGCTCACACGAAGCAAGGGAATCCGCAGTAGATAAGTTCAGTCAGTGGATGACCAAGCGACGGCAATTGCCCGAGGTCAGCTTACTCGATTCGTTAGAAGAGCTGGAGCAACCAGGTGTCTTTTTGCTGTGCGCGGATGGCACGGGCTTCTTCGCCGGTGAAAGCGACAATATGAGAGCCCAGTTGGAACGCCTATTAAGCAACGAAAAATGGGCTCGACTTGACCCCAATTCAGTAAGATACGTGCCACACAGTGACGACCTGGCGAGCAAATTTGCGCTGAAATCGGCCGTGGCAATGCGAGAGCAACCACAATTAAACTGCCGACTGCTAATGCAGGACTCCGAGCTCGGCCGGCAGACGAAATGACGGACAATATTGCGATGCGTTGCCATCTACCAACGCTTTGAGTTGGATTTGCTCGGTCAACGACAAAGTTGAAATACGAGACTCTCGTACGCATGGCGCGAGGTTCGGCAAAATCCGCTCCCTCTCTCTCTCGGTATTCCCGCCGAAGTGATGAGAAACTGGATCGATTATTCGGGAAAGGCGGGCTTATGAACGAATTCACGCAATGAAAAGAATAACGAATGTCGATTATTACAACTGCATGAAGGATCATTGAATGCTCTCATTACCAGAGCGTCATGGCAAATTGTCTGTCAAGTAATATAGACAACGTGGATTTTCGGAGCACGGATGAAGCGATTCCTTTCTAGGCGACGAATTGCGAATGGAGTTCTAAGGGTTGCTTGCGTCGTAGCGGGGATATGGAACGGGGTTCCGGCGTTGGCACAATCCGATTTTCCAATGGGCTTGCCGGAAGTTCCAGCAGTCATTTTTGCCGATCATTCCACGAGAATTACCGCTATTGAAGACCCTTTGGACAAAGTGAAGGCGGATTTACAGGTCAATGGCTCGGCCGAGATTTCTACCGAAAAAGAGAACGAGCTGGCGGACGCTCAAAAGCAGCTTGATAAGCGTGTGAAAGAGTTGGAAGAGCAATCCGAAAAGCGCGAAAAGTCTGACAAGGAAGTGAAAGAGGCAGCAAAGAAAAAGCCAACTTTTAAATCCAATGGCCGAATTCAGCTCGATTATTGGGGTGTCCCTCACGCTGATCCGGGCATCGGCTTCTTTGAACACCCCGATTCGACGGCGGCCAATTTTGGTGCGGAGCCTGAAGAT
>JBBQRC010000469.1:0-4974 GCA_038215215.1 Pirellulales bacterium | reverse complement strand
TGAAGGACAGACTCGCTCAACCCTGCTAGCCGACTTTACGGTTCAGAACGCAGCGATCCGCACTCTGTCAGTGAAGTTGCCAACCATGGGCGCCGACGAACTGAAGACGGTTCGAGCCAACGGTGAAACGGTTAGCGACTTTGTTCGCTCCACACAGGATGAAAGCATGTGGGAGTTGCGATTCAAGCGTCGAGTCATCGGGCCGGTGCAATTTCAAATCGAATACGAGCGTCGTGGTGAACGGACGGGCGATAGCGAGTCACTCAACCAAGCCAACTTCCCCGACTCGCGGCAATTGGCTTATTATTTTGCAGTGCGGACCGGTGGTCGATTGGAAATTGAATCTGGAACGCTGACTCAAGGTTGGCAGCGTAGCGACTGGAGTATGGTACCGCAATCGCTACGCGAGGCCGGCAATCGCAATGCTCCAGCCTTGGCGCTGCGCGCGATGGCACCCACCACACCGCTGAGTCTACGAGTCATTCGCCACTCGCTGGCCGACGCCCTTAAATTGCGTGTCGCTTCGGGCAAACTGACTACGATTCTCTCACCCACCGGTGACCAGCTTACGGCTGTCGACCTTAACATGGAAGTGATTCAGCGTAGTAGCTTGAGCGTTCAACTGCCTGCGGCAGGCGAGCTGTTTAATATTTTTGTCAATGGTGAAAGCGTGCATTCCATTCGGCAGAAGGGCAACAACAACACTTGGCAATTTTATATCCTACCTGGCATCGATGATCGTACGGCTCAAGTCCGTTTTGTCTACTCGCTAACTGGAGCGAGTTTACAGAAGCTCAACTTGGTTAGTCCGCAGCTCGACGTACCCTTGGAAAACATTCAGTGGGACGTGATCGCACCAAGCGGTTTTCAATTGATTGCTAGCGACGGCAATTTGGAACTCGTGGGACAGGACAGCAGAGCTAATTATGATCGCCAAGCGTATCTATCGAGCCTCAAAGGCCAGAGTCAAGATCGGGCGCAGCAGGCAGCGAAGTTGCTGGAGCAAGCCAATCAATTGCTGCAGACTGGCGAGCAGTCGAAGGCTCAGTGGGCGTTCAACAACGTGGCGAATCGCTATGCACTCGACGCCGCCTCAAACGAAGATGCGCGTGTTCAGTTGGAGAACTTACAAACTCAGCAAGCTATTATTGGACTGAACACGCGACGCCAACGGTTGTTTCTGGACAGTAATCGTGGAGGCGCTGCAATCGCCGACAACGAACAACTTCGTCAAGCAGCGGCTATCAATCCCATCTTGCAGCAGGAGCAGCTCAACTATCGCCCACAAGAATTGAGCCAACTGTTAGCCGGCAATAGTAAAGAGGACAACGCCAATCTTCAACAGATCGCGGGTCGCTTGGTCCAGCATCAACGGACCACCGAGCCGGCTCCGCAAGCGATCGTCATCAGCTTACCCGAGGACGGTAACATCTACAGCTTTCGCCGCAGTGTGCAAGTCGCCGAGAATGCTCCGCTCGAGCTCCAGCTGGCGTTCAGCTCGCAATATAAACTTCGCGTGTGGCAGTGGGTCTTGTTAGCCGGGCTTATTGGTCTGCTCGTCGCTGGCCTAGCTTGGAAATCTCGCCGATACCCAAATAAGGATGCCGCGTGACGTATCGCAAAAGTTGGTGATCCACAGCTAACATATTGCGTAGAACATGTGGATGCGACAAAAGCGTTACCTGCGTATGACGGCTCGATTCGAACGATGGTTTGTACGTCTCCTCGAGCGGAACGGGAATATAGCGGTCAGGCGTCAGAAACAATGGCATGTCGATCAAAGCATAGTTGATTGCTGTCGGTTCGATGTACGCATGCTTGGTTGGGCCCGACGCGTAACTCACCAACGTCAGCTGTTCGTGCGGCGGCAACTCCACACGATCATTAACAATTTCACTCCAGATGGCTTCGTGGATTCCATGTGGATCGCGAGACCCTGGCGGGAACAGATCAACGATCAGCAAATGATAGCCCCGATAGATCGCTTCCACCGCTTTTTCAACAAAACTCGTTAACGCATGTCGGGTGGATTTATTCCCTGGCGAAACGATTTCGATGAGGGCGACGATCCGGTCGTTGCTGCTGTGGCGTATTACCATCGTCCTTCGCTTGGACACATAGTCGTCCATTTCCGCTTGTGCCGTCCAACGCGTTGGCGGCGGTCGCATTGCAACGGCAACGCCTCCATCATTCAAAGAATCGGGCGCATCTTCCGAATTCGGAATGACATCGACGGTAACGGCTTCTTGTAAAGTCAAAACATCAGGCCCAAACGGACCGATGATCTGCTCGGCCTGCGCATAATAATCATCTGGCAATCGTCCGTCATTGAGCGCGTTTCGTAACTCAGCTATCCATGAAAGATGAAAATCGTGCCAAGTTCCAGCGTTAACTCGTGTCCAATCGTGAATCGGCATTTAATATCCTACCTTTGAACTCCATCATACCATCGCCCATGGTGAAAATCACGTCGAACGGAGCGTGACTGCTACGTACCCATCACGCTCGGCGTTATGTTGTCATGAATTCCCAAGAAAAACATCGCGATATGTCCCAATTCAACCGATACGCAATCGCATCCACCCCATCAGACGCCATTCTGCCCCTCCAGTTAACAGTCAAGAACGCGGATCTTACTCGCTACTTTGGAGAGCGATACAGCGTCGACTTGGGCGGTTGGAAAGGACCCATCAACTTCAGGTTCTGTACTTGCTTCGATAGCATCTTCAGTCTAGATTTAAGTCGGGGACTCGGTCGGGTAGAAGTCATCAAAAATGGACAAATGACCAGGAAAATACTGACAAATGCAACTGAACGAAGCGATTGAAAATAACGCGGCTTGGGCGGCGAATCGAGTCGAAGAAGACACCCTTTTTTTCAATCGACTAGCACGCGGTCAAAAGCCTAGCCAGGTGATAATCATCTGCTTCCATTCATGACTCCTAGGCAAACAGCAGCAGATCCAAGCATGCAACCTATCGTCGAGGCGGAGAATTGCCGATCAAGTCACTACGCAGCCTAGCGATGCCTACGCTGCAGGTTGGATCGTATTCGACAAGCACGAGTGCCATGGCCGAATTGGTTTCGCTTCGAGCCACGATCGCGTCTGCAAGCGATAGCTAGGATCTTTCCATGCTCAGCACCAGCAGCCCCTGAGCGGCCGCACCGGGTGTCGAAATCTCCCTGCGCTGCGCAAAGAGTTCAAGGGCGGGCGCGTATGCTGGTCGAGCATAGTCATGCAGCACGATCAGACCTTTTTTGTGCTGCAGATGTCTGCTGAGTAGCTGCAGGACGAGCGGTCGGTCGTAACCATCGACGAAGAATAGATCAAAATCGACATCATTGAGCAGTCCTTCAAGTCGCGCCGGAAGATCCTCTTCTGAACATGCGAGCAGTTTGATGCGCTGTGCCTCGCCGTTGCTCATCGAGGCCAAAACTTGCCGTTGCCAAATTTCAGAATGCTCTAGCGACCACCACTCTTGGACGGCAGGTTCCCGAGACAGCACGATGGTCGAGCCGCCGGCACCAAATTCGAGGACGCGCCGTGGCTTCTGCTCGCGCAGCAGTCGGCGCAGCGCCTCGACCTCATCGGCCCGCATGTATGGGGCGAGCACGGTTTGGTCTGCGTTGCACGGGCGAAAGCAAGTTAAAAATGGATCGCTTTCGAAGACATCCAGTTCCATTTCGTGGAATCGACGGCGATAGAATGACTTGGGTGTGAAATGGATTCCTTGACATCCGATCGGTAAGCCGCGATTGACGGTCGTTACGACTTTCTTGAGGCCCACCACGGCCAAGGCCAACGCCGTCGCAGCATCTTGGCCGCAGGAGGTATCGCGCTGAAAATATTCGCGAAAATTCCAATGACCAGGAAAGGCTCCAGCAGCTGACGGAGGGTAGTGCGCGATGGATTGGTCCAGGTTCTCCATCAAGCCGCGTACCCAGGTTCGAATGAGGGAAATATTTCGCTGAGAATACTTCCGTCCACGGAGAAAGGTATCTTCGTAAACATACAGCACTTCCCGCATTGCTTCCCAGGTTTGGCGTGGCATCAAGTAGCCCCACCAGTGCGAATTCGCAGCGGTGACTTCATCCAAACGAGCAACCTTCTGGTCCGGCGGTAGCCAACACGCATGGTACGCTTGAACAACTCCGATATCGCGAAAATTCAGTTGCGACCAAGCCAGCAGATTGAGAGAAAGCTGCAAATAGTCCGGACTGACCAGCATGTCGTCCTCGAATACAAACACTTGATCATAGTTCAGGTCATCAAACAGCTTGCGTTTGGCGTCAATCAAATTTCTGCCACAGCCGTAGTTGGTCGGGCGGAGGACAAACTCGATTCGACGCGGCGCATAGTCGGCGCGGGATAATTCCTGCTGGGCAATGCGAACTTGCCATTGTTGTAGGCTGTCCTGACCGCCGTCGATAAAAATCCACAGGTCGCACTGTTGCACAACCGAGTTGCATAGAAGCGAACGTAGTGTCGGTGAAAAATAGTACGGACGGTCATAGCCGACGACGGCCAGTGCGGTACTCGAGTTATCCATGGAATGAATTGCCTTTGCCTGGGTCACTCTTTTCAAGTCGAACTTGCGGCATGTCGTGGAAAAGCCGCGGGCAGTCGAACTCCGGTGCTAGATCCAAATAGCGGGATGTCCAACTACTTGGCTAAGGTAGAACGCATGACAATCTGGCTGGGATTCAAATACAGTCGTGTAAAGCCGGCGTCGCGCATGCGCTGATGCAAGGCAACATGTTCACAATCCTCTCCGCTGTAACGACAGGTCTGCAAACATTCCGACCGATAAATGCCCAGTCCACCAAAGCAGGATTCGACTTGCAGCATCGGCATGCCACGCCGCAGCATGTCTGAATGGTCACCCATCAAGGCGGCAGCAACCGAGTCTGCTGGCGCACGAAAGGCCCAGCGATCATAATGCAATCGTCGCGGCGGATGTTGGGGTGGACTGA
>JBBQRC010000468.1:0-4976 GCA_038215215.1 Pirellulales bacterium | reverse complement strand
GGACCGGGATTTCAGTAAACATCTGCGGGTTCGTGAAGATGTTCACAATATCGAATTTAGTGTGTGCCCCCCAGCCAAATTGCTGAAGCTGCTTAACCGCATTTTCGCTGGCCGCCGAGTCATCATACCCGACACACACCTTGAGCTCTTTATGTCCGCGATCACGCAGTCCCGTCGGACGGACGACTAACACCGAGCAATGAGCATGGGTCGCCACAAAATCGCTCACACTACCTAGCAGCATGCGATCGATATTGGAGTGACCAACAGCTCCTAAAACAATCAAGTCGACTCCGCGCGACTCCGCTTCGTTCAGGATGGATTCTGATGGATTACCTACCCTAACAACCGATCTTACCTGAGCGTTGGCGCCCACAAACATCTGCTCGATCCGCAGGCAATCCTTGGCAGCCTTAGTCTTTTCGGCTTCGTAGCTTTGCTGGTACCATTCTTCGACCCCCGGCGAACCCTGAATATTCAGCAACTGTGTCACGGAAACAATGGTCAACTCAAGCAACTCGCGGTGCGGCAAATGTGCCAGCAGCCAGGCTGCGTTCTCTGAGTTCTCCGAGCCATCCGTCGCCAGCAATACCTTCATGATAGAACCTTAACTTAAGTTGTGAGCAAGCCTTTAGCCGAGCAAGCTCCGCGCGATCAACAAGACAATGACCAGTGCCAGCACTCCGGTTCCAATCCACCACAGTAGCCCGGGCGTTTGCAGCCAACTAGGGTTATTCATTTTAACACTCCCAGTGCGTGAGCGAAGGCGCTGTGCGTGAGCGAAGGCCTATCAGCGACGGTTTACCCACCGCCATGGTAATTTCTGTTGCCCTATTTTTTGCTACGTGCAATCTACAAGCTACAACTGCAATTATGCAATAGATAGCGGCCAACGCTACCCAGGAAAAATCGGGCTATGGCCGATTTGTTGGTGCCACCCAAGAAGACTAAGTCAGTGCTCAGGTGCTCCGCTTTCGCCAGCAAGGAATTGCCAATATGAATACGCTCGGAAACGGAATTGACGATCTTGCATTTGCAGTTGGACGAGGCAGCCAGTGCGGACAGCTTTTCACTGGCTTCCGCCATCGCTACCGGGTCATAGTCGTCATCCTCAGAGATCAGCTTGGGCTTGTCCAAGACCATCGCAACAACCAGATTGGTGTCGGTCGGCCAATCCAACTGCACGGCCTCCGTGTAAGCACAAATCGACGCCGGCGAGCCATCGTAAGCGACGAGGATGCTCTTCGGCCGCTCAGTCGGGAAGGCCTCACCGTCACTGGGTCGGGTGATCAAAACTGAACATTCAGCATGGTTGGCGATGTAGTCCGCCGTGCTGCCGACCACCATGCGATTGATCGCCCAGTGTCCCCGAGCTCCCATGACGATCAGGTCAGCCTGCAACTCACGAGCTTGGTCCAGCAGCACTTGGTTAGGGGCCCCTTTGACGAAACGACTGGCAACTCCAAATCCTGCCGCTTCCAAGAGTGGTCGAACTGCCTCATGCCACTGCTGAGCTTGCGATTGCTCGCTCACTTCAACCTTTGCGGGGGCTGTTGCTGTCGTGGCGTCAAAAAACGAATCGGCCAGCGCCGTCACGACCATGACCTCGACTTTCGCAGCGAACGGAATTGTCGCTAAGAATCGAGCACCGGCTAAAGCTTCTTCGGAGCCGTCAACAGCGAGTACCACTTGCATTTTCTATCCTTGTGAGAAGTGATGACAGGTTCATGATTACAGGTTCAAACTCAGGCCGACTCCAGGCTCTCGATCCGCAGTACCACCAAGCAACCGGCGTGAGACAACTGGACACACACAGCGGGCCACACGCAGTGGACAGGGTGCAACAATCAGAACGCAACTGGCGTGCCAACCCTACTGGGTCCGCGCTCGGACGGGCAGCAGCCCCGATTGGAAACGACCACCAAAAATCTAACATATCGCTCCTCAGCCTGCAAAGTAGGACTTCACGTAGTGCGGCAAAGGGCGTCGCCGCTATCCATCCTGTGAGCTTAAAGAGTGCGTTCCTGAGCGGGCAATGGGCGAAATCGCGCACACGAACGCAGGCCTGCGGGAGTTGCTTCGCGCCCGGAGTTGCGATTGCCAATCGAAGGCTGTTTTAACGCGGTCGCCTCTCAGTTTGTTGGCGATGGTACGTCGATTGCAATCCGCACCTGCGCCCGCAACTCACCCTCACTCCCATTTGCTTAGGAAGACGACATGGCCATTTCTTCGACCCTCATGCGTAGTTCTCCCACGTCGACGAAACTGATTCGCTGGTTTGATCAAATCGGAATGGCAGATCTGGCGAGCGTAGGTGGAAAGAATGCGTCGTTAGGGGAAATGTATTGTGCGCTACGCCCCAAAGGAATTCGAATTCCCTATGGTTTTGCAATCACGGCAGAGGCGTATCGACTGTTTCTTGCAGAGACCGGCTTGGATGAAAAGCTAGCTCAGTTACTTAGCGGGCTCGATGAGGGCGATGTCGAAAATCTGCAACATCATGGTTTGTTGGCGCGACATGCGATCTTGGAGACACCGTTACCGGAAGAGCTTTCGCGTGCAATCCTTGAGGCCTACCACAAGCTGTGTGGTGAACGGACCCTGATCGAAGTGGCCGTGCGCAGCAGCGCGACGGCAGAGGACTTGCCGAACGCCAGCTTTGCGGGTCAGCAAGAAACTTATTTGAATGTACGCGGTCAAGCCATTTTGCTGGATGCCTGCCGCCGCTGCTTTGCCTCGCTCTTCACCGATCGCGCCATCTCGTATCGCGCCCAGCAGGGTTTCGCTCACATGAAGGTGGCTTTATCAATCGGCGTGCAAGAGATGGTTCGCAGCGACTTGGCCACTGCGGGGGTCATGTTTTCGATCGATACCGAAAGCGGATTTCGGAACGCGGTACTGATCAACGCCGCTTATGGTTTAGGCGAAAACGTGGTTCAGGGTAGCGTCAATCCCGACGAGTACTACGTCTTTAAACCAACGCTCAAAGACGGTTTTCGCCCCATCTTGAAAAAGTCATTGGGATCCAAAGCCATCAAAATGATTTACGATGTCGGTGGTAGCAAGATGACCAAGAATGTGCCGGTGGCACCGGAACAACAAGCCAGTTACGCACTCAGCGACGACGACATCTTGCAACTTGCAAATTGGGCGGTGCTGATCGAAGAGCATTACAGTCAACGCAAAGGAAGCGATTGCCCGATGGACATGGAGTGGGCCAAAGATGGGAACACCGGCGAGTTGTTCATCGTGCAGGCGCGGCCCGAGACGGTCCAGTCGCAAAAGTCCAACACAACCTATGAACGCTACCGACTGCAAGCGACCTCCCAAAAACTGATCACCGGTCGTTCCGTGGGGGCCAAGGTGGCCGCCGGTCCCGTCCACATCATTCGCGACGCCGCACAGTTGAATGAGTTTCGCGATGGCGAAATTTTGGTCACCGATAAGACTGATCCCGACTGGGAACCGATCATGAAGCGGGCGGCGGGAATTGTCACCAACCGTGGTGGGAGAACTTGCCATGCGGCCATTGTCAGCCGCGAGCTGGGCTTGCCGGCCATCGTCGGCACGCTCAATGCGACCCAACTGCTCACCACGGGGCAGGCCGTGACGATTGACTGCGCGGCGGGTGACACGGGGGTCGTTTATGAGGGGATATTGCCCTTCACCATTGAATCGACCGAGTTGACTAGTCTCTCCCGGCCCAAGACCAAGATCATGATGAATGTGGGTACACCAGATGAGGCCTTCGCACTGGCGGCACTTCCGTGTGACGGAGTGGGGCTCGCTCGAGAAGAATTCATTATTAGCACGTATGTCAAAATACATCCCCAAGCATTGCTGAACTACGCACAACTCGATGAAAAAACCAAAGCTGAGATCGACGCATTAACAGCGGACTACGTGGATAAGCCGCAATTTTACATCGACCGTTTGGCGGAAGGGATCGCGATGATCGCGGCGGCCTTCAGCCCCAAAGATGTTATCTTGCGTCTCAGTGACTTCAAGTCGAACGAATATGCCAATCTGATTGGTGGGGCCAATTACGAACCGCACGAAGAAAATCCCATGATCGGATTCCGCGGCGCCTCACGGTATTACGCCCCAAGTTTTCAAGCGGCCTTTGGGCTCGAATGCAAGGCCATCCAAAAAGTCCGACAAGTCATGGGGCTCCGCAATCTGAAGCTGATGATTCCTTTCTGCCGTACGGTGGAAGAGGGGCGTAAGGTGCAAGCCGAAATGGCTAAATATGGTCTCGTGCGTGGCGAAGACAGCTTGGAAATCTATGTCATGTGTGAGATTCCAGCCAATGTGATCCTGGCCGATGAATTTAGTGAAATATTCGACGGATTTTCGATCGGCTCCAACGATCTGACTCAGTTAACCCTGGGAGTCGATCGCGATTCAGAAATCGTCTCGCACGTGTTCGATGAACGCAACCCAGCCGTAAAACGCTTGATTTCGTCCGTGATCAAGACGGCCAAGGCCAAAGGACGCAAGATCGGTATCTGCGGACAAGCTCCCAGCGACTACCCCGACTTCTGCGAATTTTTAGTTCACGAGGGAATCGATAGTATCTCGCTCACACCTGACGTGGTGCTAAGCACCACGCTAGCCGTGTTGGAGCTGGAAAAGAAGTAAATGTACGTTTTAGCCCCCTTGATATAGAGGAAATTACGATGCAAAGTGTGCGTGTGTTACTGGGTATGCTGGTACTGATTGGTGTGACGTTAGGTATCGCAGCAGCGCAAGAAACGAAACAGACAACGACGCCAGAAAAGGCTAAGAAAACGCAGCCGGCAGCAGTAGAACAGGTCAAAGAAAAGAAGCCGGCGGCCACGAAAGAAAAAGAAGTTTCCAAGGACGATAAAGTATCGAAGGATGATAAAGAGAAGAGTGAAGTGCCGAAGGTCACTGCCGAAAAACCGCTGAATTTTTGGATGGCAAAGAAACTCGAATACTCGAAGTCCATCCTC
>JBBQRC010000467.1:0-4979 GCA_038215215.1 Pirellulales bacterium | reverse complement strand
CCCAAGTATTTTGGAACTGTTTGCACCCGGCCTGGCCCGGACCACCATTGTCACCACGCTCATGTTTGCCGCCAGTTACGGTATCGCTTTTGGGGCTATTCAGCAGTTGCCGCAAATCCTTAACGGCCACATTCAAATCGTCACCGAAGCCAAAGAAGTGGTGGCACAGGCAGAGGCGAAAGCCACGTCCCCCTTGCCTGAAGGACGGAAGAAGGGGATCGAAGCCAATGCCAAAGATGAAGCGGTAGCCAGAGTCACGATTTGGCAAGAGTTCGGTGGCTTGATTGGAAGATTTGCCCTGGCCATGTTAGCCGTGGCCATTGTGAGTCGCCGCAAACTGCTTTGGATCTTCCAGATTCCGGCCTTGATCTTCATACCGCTGTTTTTCTGGTGGATCAGTGGGCAACTCAAGACCGATGACTCGTTGTTGTTGATTAAGCTCGGCGTGTTTGTCGCTGGTCTGTTCACCGTGGCTCAGTTTAGTTTTTGGGGAAACTACATACCGCGAGTCTTTCCGTTGCATTTGCGGGGCACTGGCGAAAGCTTTGCGGCCAATATTGGCGGACGTATTCTCGGGACAGCCGCCGCCTGGTTGACACTTACCTTCTCCGCTTCAGCTCCTGGTTCACCCCCTAACGCAGGTAAGATAGCGATGGTAGGTGCCATTGTCGCTGGTTCCTACTGCTTGTTAGGCGTGCTGCTGTCGCCGTGGCTGACCGAGCCAAATGCCGAGACCTTGGACGCCGATTGATCGCCATCGATCGACTGGCGTTTTGCCGGAGATGCCCTTGATGCCTCGCGCTCACGCGTCCACTGATAAAGACACCTGCACTCTGGCGGCTGAGTTATTGTCGGTAGCCAGCACGGCGAAGTCCGGCAATGAATTTCGCAATTTGGCACTGGACGCGCTGTGCGCCTCACTGGTCGACGTGCGCATCGCCTGGGTGCACCAAGCGGATCAGCGGTGGGAGGTTGCCGGCTCGGCCGGTGCGTTATCGCAGTTGCCAATCGATTTGGCAGCCTCTGCCGTTGATCAAATGTCCATCCTGCTGGCCAACCAGTGGCTCGCCGTGCCGATCTCTGCCGGTGGCGAAGCCGCTGAAGTCTTGTTGCTCAATCCAGGCAATGCCATCGTAGACCGGGAAGCTCGCGCGCTGGCTCAAATGTTACACGCTGGGTTGGTCATTGCTTCAGAGCATACACGCCTAGGCCGTCGTGTGGAGCAGTTGCAGTTGTTAATGGAACTGGCCGTAACCTGGCAGCGCTCGGCTGGGCTCAGCGAACTGTTAGGCAGTATGGCTGTGGCCGCAGCCCGCGTCTTGCGTGGCGATCGCGCCAGTATTTTTTTGTGGGACCGGGCCAAGAAGCAACTGGTCGGCCACCCAGCCATGGGCGTCGAGGGTGAACCGCTGCGGATTCGCGATGACCAGGGTGTAGCTGGCGAAGTACTGAAGAATGCCCGCTCGCGCCGCTGGGACAGTTCCGAGGATCCCCGCGCAATCAATGCACGAGTGGGTGAAAAACTGGGCTATATCACCCGTAGTCTGGTGGCTGCGCCTCTGGTGGACGCGCATGGCAAAATGATGGGTGTATTCGAAGTGCTCAACCATCGCGACGGTCGCTTCTCGGACATGGATGAATTGTTCTTAAATGAACTAGCACAGCACGCTTCGGCGGCACTGGAAAATACGCAGCGCATCGATGCGCTCATCCAGACCCGCAACCGTTTACTGCAGTCCGCCTCGTCTAACTTGCGGTTGATTGGCGAGTGTCCACAGGTCGTCGCCTTGCGCGATACGATCGCGCGTGTGGCGCCCACCGAATTGGCTGTGCTACTGCTTGGGGAAAACGGTACCGGCAAAGAGGTTGTCGCCCGCAGTCTACACTTGCAGAGCAAACGTGGTGATCAACCGTTTGTCGCCGTGAACTGCGCCGCGATCGCCGAAACACTGTTAGAAAGCGAATTGTTTGGGCACGAGAAGGGAGCCTTTACAGACGCCATTGCGGATCGCGTCGGCAAGTTCGAACTAGCTTCCGGAGGAACATTGCTATTGGATGAAATAGGGGAAATGAGTCTGGCGGGGCAAGCCAAATTGCTGCGTGTCCTGGAGGACAAGGTGGTCGTGAAAGTGGGTGGTTCGATTCCGCTGCAAACGGATGTACGAGTGATTGCGGCCACCAATCAAGATTTGGTGAAGTCGGTGCGAGAAAAGCGATTTCGAGAGGATTTGTATTTTCGCTTGAATGTGGTGACCTTGAATCTACCGCCACTGCGTGAGCGCGGTCGGGATGTGACGATTCTGGCGAGTTATTACTTGGACCAGTTTGGGCATCAGATCGGACGGCCCCCGCCGCTATTGTCCGACGCCGCTCGAGAGCGTTTGCTCAGCCATAACTGGCCGGGTAACGTTCGCGAACTGCGGAACCTGATGGAACGTGTGGCTTATTTGACGGTCGGAGAGACGATTGAGGAAAGCGACTTAGCCTTTGTGCTTTCGCCAACCGCTTCCGGAGACGTAGCGCAGATCCCACCCAATATGACGCTCAACGATGCCACGTCAATTTTTCAAGCACGCTATATTCGTCAACACGTTGAATCTGCGGGCGGTAACCTAGCCAAAGCGGCTGACAAGATGGGGCTCCATCGTTCGAACCTCTACCGCAAGATGAAGCAGTTGGGGATCGAAGAGGATCTCAAATAGTAGGAGCCATCCCGTGAGAGAGCCACCCATCCTACCCGTTGAAAAAAAGTCTATAGCGCCCCGCCCCGTGCAGCCAGTTGCCAAGTCACTTGGTTTGAAGAGTTTAACGGAGAACAAACTGGCGGTGCTAGCTACGTTGTTTTTGGTCACCGGCGCGCTGGGCATACCGCTGCTCTGGATGAGTTCCAAGTTCTCCGTGCTGGAGCGCTGGCTCTGGTCGATTGTGAATTCCGTTTACACCGCCGTACTGATCTGGCTTGTCTTCCAGATCTGCTTGTGGAGTTGGCGCCGCATCAGCGGCTTTTAGTCAGAGCGATTTCCCCTGGTTTTCTAGCGGCTAGCTTCTAGCTTTTGGGATCGCGCCGGGTATTGTTGTGCCGGGTATGCTTGCCGGTGCTGTATACGCCCACTAAACTACATGTCGAATTGTGGGCTGGTTGTAGCGGTCAAGCACCGTTTTGCCAACGGCTGCAATGTTGATTGGTTGCCAAGAAATGGAACCGCTACCACCCTGAGAGACGATCTTCGTGAATATTATTCTGGAATATAGCCTTCCCCAAGGGCAGAGCCGCAAAGTATGGATGAGCGTCAACCAAGTATTACGATTTGGTAGGGCCAACCGCGCCGATGTTATCATCGATTTCGACCCCTCGATGGCAGACATCCATTTTACTGTGACGGGGCAAGCCGCAGAGTGGCATATTGCCTCACTGGGCTATGGAAACGCTGTATTCGTCAACGGGCAAGCGATTAGTTATCACCTGTTGCAGCATGGCGACACTATTCAAGCCGGCAGCACTCTGTTTCGCGTGGCTATCGACGGTAAAGTCGCCGCGCCCGTCCGCCAGGTTGCCGAAGTGCATCACGTCCCTGCGCCCGTCGAAGCCAAGCCCCTGACCATCGTCAGCAAGCAACATGCTTCCAAGGTCGTCGAGTTCTCCGTGGCAGTGTCAGACAGTCAGCAGTTTGCGTTCCTGGATGCACTGGCCGCCGGAGAGTTCCTGGCAGGGCATCATTGGTATTGCCCGCTGAATACAAAACGTTTCGGTAAACCACCGGTTAGTCTGACCGCGACGGGGCAGGACTTGTTTGCACACGCTCCGGATGAAATCCGTCAAACGGATGCCTTGGAAGTATCACTCGTCACGCGGCCATTCGACCCGGCAGTCATTGCCGAAGCTCGCCAGGCCGGTCGAGCTAATGCGGCCTGCCTACTGGCCTCACCGCTGCCGACCCCGGAATTGCTCGAGCAACACAAAATTGGCTGGGCTTGGTTCAGTCGACCGGCGATTTTATCGCAGCAATTGTCGTTGGGTTCCTCGATGCTGGTCGAAAAATTGCTGTTAGATCGCGAGTGCCTGCTGTTGTTTGAGCCTGCGGTTCAGTCGAGCGTGCGCCTGATGGTCAGTCCTGCAGATAGCGCTGCACTGCAAAGTTCGCTCGAGGCGATTCGCTTGGTCGAGTAGTGCATTTGGAATGTGTTTGCTGCTACCAAGTGGTCAGCCAACAGGATTCCGCAAACCGAATCATCAGGCTGCGCTTGCCCCAGATCGTCTGATTTTCGCCCGCAACCCATTTTTTGACGCAACAGTTGCCCTGCCAACACGATAACACTTTCATTCGTTAACCTAATGCTCAATTAAACTTACGGTTCCACTTTAGCAATCAGACCAAAGCCGACGCGTCAGCGAGGCAATAAATTACCCGCATTACAAGTGAACAACTCGCCCAATTCTTCATTTGTATCTTGCCATAAAGCTAACTCACCATGCCACTGACCGACGCGACGCGATCACTGAACATTGCCACGCCGCTGGGGAAAGACGCCATCCAACTGGTGCATTTCCGCGGTGAAGAAGAGCTTTCCCGATTGTTTCATTTCGAACTGAGTCTCATTTCCGAGAACGCGAAAATCGCCGCGGAAGACATCGTCGGTTTGAACGTTTCTTTCTCGGTCGACTACGACGATGGCAAGCAACGCTACTTCAATGGATTCGTCGAGCGATTTGCGGCCGGCGATGAAGATGTCCAGGGAGTACGCAGTTATCGTGCGGTCGTGGTACCTTGGCTGTGGTTTCTCACTCAGACGACCGACTGCCGGATCTTTCAAGAGATGACGGTGATTGAAATCATCGAGAAGATCTTCCAGGATCTTGGCTTCACCGACTTTGATACTTCGAAAGTTGCCGGTACGCATCCTAAACGCGAGTACTGCGTGCAGTATCGCGAATCGGATTTTGACTTTGTGTCGCGGTTGATGGAAGAGGAGGGGATCTT
>JBBQRC010000466.1:0-4988 GCA_038215215.1 Pirellulales bacterium | reverse complement strand
CCGGAAGCCGGCGCCTCGACAAGCCAGCATGTGCCCGGTCGCCGGACACCAATCCCCGCGGGGCGCTGCAGCGAAAACTACGTGGCAGCGCCGGCAGGGTCCGTGGAGCGGGGCTCGGGCGGCCCGGCGGGCTTGGCCTGGAGCGCCGAGCGAAGTTGCTCGTATTCCTCGCCGGTCAACTCCCCGCGCGCCAAACGACGATCGAGAATCTCGGTCGTGCGCTCGACTGGCGGAGCCGTCCCGGCTGCCCGGCGGCCGCTCCGTTCCGAGACGAGCCAGAGGACCACCCCAATCAGCGCCGCGACGAGGATGACCATCCCCAGGATGGAGAAGATCCACCCGCCGGCGCTCATGTGGTCATTCCAGTACATCATCGTGTCCTCGATTCTTCCCAGAACTCATGAGCCTCGCCGGTCGACCGAACAGCCAGCGTGCCTCCAAAGTCTTTCACGCCAGGGGCGATAACGATTAAGCGCCCGCCATCGCCAATTAACATGCGCGTCCGATAGATGGCCTTATTCGCCAACCAAGTGCGCTTGTACTTGGCGGGGTTCATCGTCACAACCACGGTTTTAGGCGTGCGATCGACGACGAAGCAATTTACTTGAGCGGCCAGTTCACCCGCTTGAAAGAAAACGTCGTGCGTGTTGCCTACAAATAAACCTCTAACGACCTTTTCTCCTGTCGGCAACGATTCGACCACTGTTAGAACATACATGAGCGGCATGTGCTGACAAAAGCGATCTTGGGCTTCGTTCAAAATACGTCGCAGGGGAGTATCGCAGCGCCCCATGATGCGTTCCATACCGTACAGCGCACTCAAATAATGGCTCTCATTGATGCCATCGCGACCCCCGGTACCTACGAACACGTTTTTGCTGTAATTCGCCATGCCAATGACTTCATGAGGGACGACTTGCCCAAGCGAGAGGATCAGATCGTGCCCACCTTCGACAAGCAGACGATTGACTTGCGCCGACCATGGCTTGGAGTAGATCCCTTCGGTAGCTTGCGAGACAAATTCCGCGTCCACTTTGCCCAACGTCTTCACATCCGTTTTCCAGTGATGCACGCGGATGAGATCTTGTGGCAGATCGCCAAACATGTAGCTCAGTTCTTCGGGCGTCATGGCTTCGTGCGTGCCCAGGGCTGGCATGACATCGGTTAGTCGGTCGCCTAGCATTTGATGTGCTAGCCGCGTCAATTCGCCGGCGCGACTGTCGCTACGCGTATGGTCAGGGGGCAATGCCAACACTCTCTTGGGCTTGCCAACAGCGTCAAAAGCGGCCTGTAACGCCTCGCGAAAGTCGCTCTCACCTAAGTTCGCTTCCCGATCACCCCGCCGAAAGAAAACCGCCATATTTGAACGCCTTTTGCCAATTGTTTTGGGACGACGCCTTACTGCTTGGGAATAAGCCAGCAGGATTCGTGTTTATTGAAGCCGATGTGCGGATAATAGTTCGCCGCCTTGGGCGCAGAAAGCAGAATTAATGTGGTATGCAACCCCGCAGACAGATGCGTGCGGCGAATCAATTCCTTACCAATACCTTGCTTCTGGTACGCCACATCGACAGCCAAGTCCGACAGGTAAGTGCAATAAGCGAAATCGCTGATCGCCCGCGCTACACCCACCAGCAAGCCGCCGCTGCGAGCCGAACAAATCACACTTGCGCCACAGAGCATTTTTTCAATGGTTTGGAGGTCTTCAACTGGTCGCCGCTCGGCCAATGTACTGCGCCGCAGGACATCTATAAACTCTGCGGGCGTCAACGAAGGATTTAACGAGTACTCAACGTGTAACTCAACGTTTATGGTCATTTCTGATCCAATTATCCAAGCCAACTATCCACAGCAGTGAGAATGCAAAAACCGAAGCTGATGCAGGCGTTGATATTGAAGAATGCTAAGTTCACACGCGTTAGATCACCGGGTTTGACTAGTGCATGCTGCGTCATCACCAACCCCGCCACGCCGCACAGCGACGTCCAGTACAACCATCCCAATCTCAACTGCGGAAAGTATGGCAGAAAACAAAGAGCGATCAACATGGCTAAGTGCAATCCAGCGGCAACACGCAACGCACCGGCGACCCCAAAATACGCGGGTACACTGTGCAATTTTCGCTCCCGGTCGAAATCGGCATCCTGACAAGCATAAATAATGTCAAATCCGGAAACCCAAAACGCAATGGCGATGGCAAGTGCCACTGCCGGCGACAGGTCTCCTGGGTTGGCGATGACCGCCTCACCCCGAATCGCCACCCAGGCACAAATCGGTGACAGCGCAAGTGCAATCCCCAACCATAGGTGGGCAGCAGAGGTAAATCGCTTAGCGAAACTGTAGCCGCAAATCCAAGCCAACACCGGCAATGCACAGACTAGCGGCAACCAATTTGGCAAAAACAGGGTGCAGGCTGCGACAAATGCAAAAGCCATGGCTCCAAAGAAAATCCAAACCTGCGTCGCCTCGAGTTCCCCTGCAGGCAAATGACGCTTCTTTGTCCGTGGATTCGCCGCATCAATACCGGCGTCCACCAAACGGTTGAAAGCCATTGCGGCAGAACGAGCCGTAACCATGCACAGCAGCACTCCCGTCAATCGCGTAATCATACCCAACTCGGAGAGTTGCGTCGCAGAGGGGGTCACGGTAGCAAACACACAGGCCAAAGCCGCAAAAGGTAAGGCAAAAACTGTGTGGCTGAAACGAATCAGTCCCAAAAAACGTCGCACGATACCGGCGCTTAACGGCGTCGAATCGTGCGACGGATAGCCCATGGCAATACCAGTCGATGTGGAGTCCACTTGGTCTGCCATAGCTACGTTGAATCTTCTTTCCAGCGTCGCATCAGCGTGTGCGGTACGTCGAGTTGGTCCAGAATGCGCGCGACCACAAAATCAACGATGTCAATCAGGTCTCGCACACCGTGATACCAGCCCGGTGCCGCCGGCAAGACAATGGCGCCAGCTTGTGCCAAGCGATGCAAGTTTTCCAGTTGGAAGACACTCAGCGGAGTCTCACGCGGAACAACAATCAGCTTGCGATGCTCTTTCAGATGCACATCGGCCGCTCGCTGGATTAAGTTCTGACTTGCCGCGTGTGCAATCCCGCTGAGCGTACTGCCCGAACACGGACAAACCACCATGCCGGCGGTCAAGAAAGAACCGCTGGCGATGGGCGTAAAATAATTTTTAAAATAATGCAGCACCAGCCGTCCGTCTGCCAATGCGCTGGGCACTAAATTGCTGCCGAACTGGGAATCGCTGTCCGTCAAATCCAGCTTTAAAAACTGTTGGCAGGCGTTCATCACCGCGGCAACGTCCGGTTCCGCCAGGTTGAGTTGGACGCCCAACTCCTGAGCAATCACAGCAGCCCCCGAGTCACTGATCGTCAGATGGACCGGCACATCTTGCAATAGTAACTGCTCGAGCAAACGCACACCGTAAACCGCTCCACTAGCGCCCGTCATGGCCAACACGACTGGTTTCCCAGCAAATGATCGTCCATGCGAGTTTGCAATCAGCGTGCTCATCGTTCACCTAGATAAAGTGAAGCAATCCCCAAGCTGAATGGCAGCACACGTACATCCCGCAATCCAGCTTGCTCCATCCGGTCGGCCAGCGCCTGACCGCTTGGAAACTCGATAACACTGTTTGGCAAATATTCGTAGGCACTATTATCATTCTTGGCAAATTGCTGACCGATCCGCGGCAAGACATACTTGAAGTAGGCGCCATAAACCTGCTTGAAAACGGGTAATGTCGGCTTCGAAAACTCGAGCACTGCGACTTGGCCGCCGGGTGCACAGACACGAGCCAGTTCCCGCAAGCCAAGATCGGTGTCTTGCACGTTGCGCAAGCCGAAAGCCACGGTCACTGTTTGAAAAGTGGCATCCCCAAACGGTAGCATTTGCGTATCGGCTTCCAGGAATCGCACTGGTAAATCTCCGTCGGCGGCCGCGTGTTTCTTCTTCGCAATTTGAAGCATGGGTGCGCAAAAATCGGTACCGATGACCTGCACCCGACCCTTCACTTGGTTGGCGATCATCAGAGCCAGATCGCCAGTACCGGTACAGCAATCGAGTATCGGTAGCGTACCGTTTAGACGCAGTTGGTTTACGGTCTTTCGCCGCCAGCGGATGTCGATGCCCACGGACAATACGTGGTTCATCAAGTCGTAACGCGGGGCAATCTCCGCAAACATCTCGCGCACGCGTGAACCGGTTTTGTCTACCGTTGTAGTTTCGAGAGCAGAGGTCACGGCTAAGCTTTCTTGAGCATTCATCAAGGAACCAAGGATCCGGCGAGCCATTCGCTAAGGAACGATGTAAACCTGTAACTCTCGGCAACCGTGCGCACCAATAACAAGTGATTGCTCGATATCGGCTGTTTTGCTTGGACCAGACAGGAACAGTCCAAATCCCGGACGCGGTGGCTGAGCCCGAGCATACGCTTCATGCATCGTGTGCACGATGTCAGCGCTTTTCACAACCAACACCAAGTACTGGGTGATAAAAAAAACCACCCGGTGCTTGAGGTTGCGATCGGTGAGCCAGATCGATCCATTTTCTGCAACCGCAAACTCGCCGGGGTACACAACAAAATCCAAATTTTCGAGCTGGTGAGGATCGTCAGTACCGTTGAGATCGACGTTGCCATTCACCTCCGGGACCGCCGAAAAAATTCGCTTGGCACTTCGATATTGCTCGAATTCGGCAAGTCGACCTGCCAATTCCGCAGGAGAATTCAACGTTTCGCACGTGCCGCCAACGAACTTCAAGGTTTCCGCGAATTGAGCCAGCGGATCCTCAAAGTGAATCCAGTTCCCCTCTAACACCTCTGGTAATGGCTTTTCCGCGAGCGTTTGTCTGCGAAGCTTGTCCAGTAATAACTGTCTTGAGGTCGTCATTTTGATAGTGGCCAGCATGGTGTCGAGGACCGATTCCCACTCATTTTAAGTGGATTGCAAGATTCGACCAGTAGCAAGGGCCA